>JAEURB010000288.1 GCA_016788435.1 Anaerolineae bacterium
GAAGAGCCACTGGAGATCACGATTCCCGCCGATGAACGGCAGGCTCGCGTGCCAGTCGAGCAGACTGTTACGATGGGGCTTCCCGGCTCACGGCTGGTCTATACGGCGGCGCAGCCCGAAGTAGTCGGCTAGGCCTCGCGAATGGATCTGCTCTATGTGCCGGGCGAGGCGATGAGCGTGTCGGTCATCCGGCCGATGCGCGTGATCGCCAGGGGTGATAGCTACACGGCCACCAGCCAGATGAGTGATGCGACATCCGAACAACTTCGGGCAGTCGGCGCCGCGTACCCGCCGCATATCCGCGACCTGTATATGTCGCCCGCGCCCTCGATGACCGCGCGCACGGCTGCGCTGGCGCAGCAAATTGTGACCGAGGCGAACGCTGCGACGCCCTACGATCAGGCCAAGGCCATCGAACGCTGGTTGCGCGCCAACATCGTTTACGACGAGCTAATTCCGATGCCTCCGGCCGGGCAGGATCCGGTGGACTGGCTGTTGTTCGACCTGCAGCGCGGTTACTGCAACTACTACGCCTCGGCCATGATCGTCATGCTCCGCAGCCTCGGCGTTCCGGCGCGGATGGCCGCCGGTTTCGCACAGGGTGAGTGGGTGGCGGATGAAAACGGCTTCGTCGTGCGCGAACGTGACGCCCACACCTGGCCGGAAGTCTATTTCCCTGGTTACGGTTGGATTGAGTTCGAGCCAACCGCTGCGCAACTGGAAATCGAGCGCGGTGACCTGCCGCCTGAACAACCAGCGCAGTTAACGCCGACTCCCGCCCCGCCGACCGCCACCTTCACGCCGATGGCGACCTTCACGCCCAGCCCGACGCCGACGCCTGAGCCACAGCCGGAGTTCACTGAAGTAGCTGAGAATGCCTCGCCGATGCCCGCGCCGCCAAGCGCCACGCCAACGCCAACCCTGACCCCGACGCCAGCGGCGCTGATCATCCCCACGCCGCCGCCGCAGCGCCCGCAGCCGCGCGATCCGCTCTCGTTCATTGCGCCGGGCCTCGGTCTCGGCTTCCTGATCCTGTTCCTGATCATGCTGGCGCTGCTGGCCGTTGTGTTAATCTACTGGACGTGGGAATGGCGCGGGATGCGCGGCCTCAGCCCGGTGGCCCGCGCCTACGCCCGCATGGAACGCTATATCGGCCTGATCGGGCTGCACCCGCCGCCGCAGCAAACGCCCGACGAACGGCGGCATGAAATCCTGAATACCCTGCCGCAGTCCGAGCCACCGGTGAACGCGATCACGGCGCTCTATACGGCAGAGCGTTACGGCCAGCGCGACGCGGATGAGCAGGGAGTGGCCTGGGAAATGGCCGAACATGCCTGGCCTGAGGTGCGACATTCAATCCTCGGGCGCTGGCTGCGGCGGCTGTTCATGCCCTGGACGCGGCGTAGGAAATAGGTGCGAAGCGATTCAGCGCCAGGGCGCAGAGTAACAAAAGAGAACGCAGAGAGGATTACCCCCTCTGCGTTCTCTTGATTTTCTCCGCGCTTCCGCGATGAATCTTTCACGATTAGCGCTCGTTGATGACGCTGAAGACCATCGGCCGGCGCTTGGTTTCGTTGAACAGCAGGCGGCTGATCGAGTCTTGCATGCGTTCGCGTCGCTTGCCGTTTTTCATATCTCGCGAAGTAGCCAAAACGTCGTAAACGGTTTCGCGCACCTGCTCGATTAGCTCATCGGCTTCGCGCAGATAGACGAACCCACGGGTGACGATTTCCGGCTCGTTCAGCACATGCCCGCCACCGTCCACGTTCACGACGACCATCATAAAGCCATCGCGGGCGAGAATTTCGCGGTCGCGGATGACGGCCTTGCCAATATCGCCGACGCCGCTCCCATCCACAAAGACGTAGCCGCCAGGCACGCGCTCGCCAGTAACGCCCATGCCAGTCTTATCGCCCTGCACGACCCCGCCGTTCTCAACCACAAACACGCGCTCGCCGGGGATGCCCGACTGGATGGCAAGATTGCGATGTGCCTTCAGGTGACGTAGTTCACCGTGGACGGGCATGAAGTACTTCGGTGTCAGCAGCGAGATCAGCAGCTTCATTTCTTCCTGCGAGGCGTGGCCCGACACATGCACGTCCGAAATCGGGTCGTAGAGCACATTTGCTCCGCGCTGGAACAGTTTGTTGATGGTGCGGCTCACGCTCTCCTCGTTGCCGGGAATGGTGTGCGCCGAGATGACGATGGTATCGCCCGCCATCACATCGAGGCTCTTGTGCGTGCCATTGGCGAGGCGACTCAGCACCGCCGAAGGCTCGCCCTGCGACCCGGTAGCCATAATGACAATTTGATTCGGCGGGATATGGTTGATTTTGCTCAGATCGACGAGCATTTCGTCGCTGACATTCAACAGGCCCATCTTGCGGGTCATCTCGACGTTCTTCGTCATGCTATGGCCGGCGATGGCGAGCTTGCGCCCGTGTTTGGCAGCTAGCTCAGCGATCATTTGGATGCGCGAAATGTGCGAAGCGAAACTCGCGACGACGATGCGGTCCTTCGCTTCGCGGAAAATGTCCTCGAAGCCTGCCAGCACGACGGCCTCGGAGGGCGTCCAGCCGGCGCGTTCTGCGCCCGTGCTGTCGGCCATCAGCAGCAGCACGCCCTGGCGCGCAAGCTCGCCAATGTGGGCGTAGTCGGGCTTCCGGCCGTCAATCGGTGTGTTGTCGAACTTGTAGTCGCCGCTGTGCACGAGCAGTCCGTAGGGCGTGTGGATCGCAAACCCCACACAGTCCGGAATGCTGTGCGTCATGTGGAAGCTGTCCACCTTGAACGGCCCCACCTGAATCAGGTCGCCTGGTTTGAAGACGTTGATCTTCGTTTCCTGAAGCAAATGCGCGTCGCGCAGCTTGACTTCGAGCAGGGCGGCCGTCAGAGGGGTGGCATACAGCGGCACGCCACGTATCTGGTCTACCACGTAAGCGGTTGCGCCCGTGTGGTCTTCGTGGCCGTGTGTATAGATGATGCCGTGGATCTTCAGGTTCTTGCGCTCGCGCAGATAACTGAAGTCGGGGATGATCAGGTCCACGCCAAGCAGGTCGGCGGACGGGAACATGACGCCGGTGTCCACGATCAGGGCGTCGTTGCCCAGCTCGATGACGGTCATGTTCTTGCCGATTTCGCCGCAGCCGCCCAGCGGGATAATTCTCAGTTTCGGTTCTTTGGCCATTGGTGATGACACCGGCACACACGGAACCATTCCGCGCGCTGCACGGTGTTTGACTTGTCCTTTCGCAATGTGATTAACAAGTTCAGGAAGAAGGGGTTTCATGCCCAAATCATCTATGGGCTGCATTATAGCACAGTCCAGATCTTAAGATGAGGCCTGGCACTTGAAACTTACGCCATCGGGCCAATCACCAATCTTCGAAGGCGTACAGCGCCTCGATCACGCGGGTTTGCTCGTCTTCGGTCATGCTGTTGTAGAACGGCAGGCGCAGCAGGCGGTCGCTCACGTCTTCGGTAACCGGGCAATCGCCGGGTTGGCCACCATATTTCACGCCCATTTCGGAGAGATGCAGCGGCAGATAGTGGAAGACCGCCAGGATACCGTTGGCTTTCAGGTGGGCAATCAGTGCGCTGCGGGCAGCCAGCGACGGCAGCAGCAGATAGTACATATGGTACGCCTGCTCACAGTCCGGCGGCACCACTGGCCGGCGAACGCCGTGCATCTCCGCCCAACCGGCCAGTTCGGAATGATAGCGCTTCCACAGCCGCTGGCGTCGGGCCTGAATCTCTTCCTTCGCCTCGAACTGCGCCCACAAATACGCGGCCAATACATCGGAAGGAAGATAGCTCGAACCAACATCCACCCACGTATATTTGTCCACCATGCCCCGGAAGAAGCGGCTGCGGTTGGTTCCCTTCTCGCGGATGATCTCGGCGCGTTCGACGAGCGCCGGGTCATTGATGAGCAGCGCGCCGCCTTCGCCACAGGTGAAGTTCTTGGTTTCATGAAAGCTTTGCGTCGCAAGCGCGCCGAAGGTGCCGAGATATTGGCCCTGGTAGCGGCCAAACAGCCCGTGCGCGTTGTCCTCGATGATCATCAAATCGTGCTGCGCGGCGATCTCGCTGATGACGTCCATCGCGCAGCCCACACCCGCGTAATGGACGGGCAAAACCGCCCTGGTGCGCGGCGTGATCAGGCGCTCCAACTGCGTCTCATCGAGATTGAGCGTGTCGGGACGAACATCAATGAAGACGGGATGTGCGCCGCGCAGGACGAAAGCATTGACCGTCGAGACGAAGGTGAACGACGGGACGATCACCTCGTCTCCCGGCTGCGTATCGAGCAGCAGCGCTGCCATCTCCAGCGCGTGCGTGCAATTAGTCGTCAGCAGCGCCTTCGGTACGCCGAGCGATTCTTCGAGATAGGCATGGCAGCGCTTGGTGTACGGCCCGTCGCCGGAGATTTGACCAGACGATACTGAGTCGGCGATATAGGCCAGTTCGCGGCCTGCCATGTAGGGCTTGTTGAAGGGAATGGCGTAGCTCATCAGCGTCCCAGTGTGTGCGACAGGCTGGTCAGTACTTCGCTGGCGTTGCGGCGTGGTTCGCCCTCAAACTGAACGTTCGTCAGCAGCAGCGCGCCATCGCCAGTCAGAACGACGCTGCCTTCTCCGGACCGAACCTCGACCACGCGGCCAGGTACGCGGCCAACGTACGGGGAATACCCCGCCAGAGGCTGTGCCGTCCATACGGACAGCCTGCGCCCCGAAAACGTGGTGAATGCGCCGGGGTAGGGCGCGGTGACAGCGCGGATCAGATTGTAGATCTCGGCGGCCGGGCGCGACCAGTCAATACGGTTATCTTCAGGCAGGCGGCGGCAGGTAAACGTAGCCTCTCGCACATCCTGCACTGTGCGCGGCGCGTTGCCGGCCAGCAGCGCCGGAAGCTGCTCCTCCAGCACGTCCAGATAGGACTCGGTGACGCGCGACAGTACGTCGGCGATGGTGTCATCCGGGTAGATCGGCACGCCCCGCTGTGCGACAATGGGCCCGGTATCCACACCCTCGGCAACCTCAAACAGCGTCACGCCGGTGTGCTCCTCGCCGTTGATGATCGCCCAAACCGTGGGCGCGAAGCCCCGGTAGGCCGGCAGCAGCGAGTCGTGCAGGGCGAAGGCACCCAGCCGTGCCTGTTGGTACACCGCGCGCGGCACGAGGTAGCGCCAACTAACCATGAACAGCAGGTCGGGCGGCGTGTCGCGCCAGAAGCCTTCCCATTTTGCCGCGCCTACCTGCCGCGCCTCGTAGAAACGGCCGCCGCACGCCTCGGTGAGCGATTTCAGATCATCAAGAAAGGGCGGCTCGTGCGCCTCTTCGCGGAAGCTGAACACGGTCAGCGCCGCGCCGGGCGCAAGTTCGGCCAGCCGTTCGACGAAGCGAACCCCGCGCTGTGTTGCGCACAGGACGGCGATGTGTGGCCCGGTCACGACTCGGCCTCCTCCGCGCCAAGCGTGGTTCGCACGGTATACACCGGCCGGTCCATGCTGCGCAGGTACATGCGCGCCAGATATTCGCCGATGATGCCGAGCGCAAATAACTGCGCCCCGGCGAACAGGGCGATGATCGAGGCGAGGAACGGGAAGCCTTCTACGGGTGTGCCCTGCAGCAGATAGCGGCCAATCACGTAGATCAGCACCAGCATCCCGAAGCCGAAGAACAGAAACCCGACCAGGCTGGCGACTTGCAGCGGCAGGACGGTGAAGCCGGTAATCATGTTCAGTGCGTGGCGCACCAGTTTGCGGAAGGTGTAGTTCGATTGGCCGTACTTGCGGGCGTGATGTCGTACGTCAACGGCGCTGAAGCGGGTCGTTCCCCACGTCAGCAGCACGTCAATATTGACGATTGGGCCATGAAAATTGGCGAAGGCGTCGCGGAGGTTGGTGCGGAAAGCGCGAAACGCACCAACCTTACGCGCAATCTGCACGCCCATTGCCCCTTGCAGCGCCAGCTTGGTCATTTGCGACGCAAGGTCGCGCAGCAGGCCATGCTGCTCGGCCTCTGGCGCGCCGTAAACGACATCGAAGCCCTTGTCGAGCTCGGCCAGCAGCGCCGGAATCTGGTCGGGTGGGTGCTGAAGGTCGTCGTCCATCGTCACGATCAACTCGTAACGCGCCGCCCGAATGCCACAGAGCAGGGCGTTGTGCTGGCCGTAGTTACGCATCAACTGCATACCGCGCACAAACGGGTAAAGGCCGGACAGTTCCTCAATGACGCGCCAGCTTTCATCCGGGCTGGCGTCATCCACCATCACGACTTCAAACGCATCTGCAACGCCCGGCAGCACACGCGCCAGTTCGGCCAGCAGTTCCGGCAGGCTTGCGGCGCTGCTATAAATCGGGATGACGACGGAGAGAGTGGTCACTGGCGCTCTTGTTTCGGTTGTTCGTCTGCGCTCATCCGGAGAGATACCGTTCGCGCATGGCGTCATGTATTTCGTTCACCACCTGCTGCACGGCCTCCGGGCAGTGTTCGCCGACCACGCCGCCTGCTTCCACGTACGCATCGCGCATGATTTGACCCCAGTTGCCGGTGCTGCGCAGCTTGGGGTTGATGATGAATTGTTCGATGGTTTGCGCGTGCTGGCCGCTCGGCGGTTCGAGCATCCGGCACAGGCTGGTGTACACGTCATCAATATCGCGCGGGGTGATGCCTTCGAGGTCGGCCAGCGCACGGTGCATGGTTCGGCGCTTCATCTCGTAGAACTCCGCCAGCGTCATCTGCTTGCCCGAGGCGGTCGTCAATGTGAAGTCCGTGCCAAGCCGGTCAGACTCGGCGTGCTGGGCGGTGAATGCCACTTCATCAAGCGGGCCGAGAATCGCCCACAGGGCCGGGTCATCGTGCATCGGGCCGAGGTCGAGGCCGTGCTTGCGGAAGTAGAGTTCCATCAGCGCATGGCTGTACTCGAAATCGGTGAGAACGGCCGCCATACGGCTGGCGCTGATATGCGATGGCATGCCTGTGCTTTCAACAGTGCATACGCGCTTCGACGATCCGAGATCGGGGCGAACGCGACCGACCGGATTATGCATCACTGAAATCGGTATGCCGAGGCTGTCATCGCATAGCAGCCCGCGCCCGACGGCGTTGGCGCGTTCCTCATCCAGCAGGCTCGCGTATTGACCAAGTCCCTCCGGCATCAGGTGCGGGCTGAGTGGGAGATCGAGGAAGCGACCGGTTGCTGTGGAGCCGCGCACGTATTCGCGTGCGCAAAGCAATTCGAGGTCGCACGTGCCGTTGACGAACGGCCCGCCTTTCAGCACGGCGGCATTGGCGATGGCAGTCGCGCTCTTGAGCATGGTGTGAAACGTCAACAGGCCCAGCGCCTCCGAACGGCCCGCCAGGTCGAGATGGATGTGGCAGCCCTGAATGCGGAACATATTAACGGTATGGCAAGTGGCGGAGTCAATATGATAGCGCGCCTGCCGTTCGGCCAGCCGCCGCTGATATTCGGGGAACAGGCCGTTAACTTCCAGCATCAGGTCAACCGCCGTCGCCACCTTCGGATGATCGGTCATCCGAAAGTCCGAGTCGGTGGGATAGGTGGACATGATGGCGGTCACAAGCCCGGTATCCTCCGAAGCCAGCATCAGCGATTCAAAGATGCCAAGCAGGGCGGCGCGGGTTTTGTGATAGCCCATACTGGGGGCGATGTGCGCTTCAACCTGGTACTGGCAGGCTTCCCGGTCGAGCCGGGGGTAAATGCCGATGCGCATGGCGTGGCGGCTGTAGGACGCCATGTACGCCAGCATCTCGTCTTCGCTCGGCGAGCGGCCGTCGCGGTGAACGAGGCCGAGTTCCAGCTCAGCGCCCAGCACGCGCATATGCGCGACTGGGTCTTCGGTCTCCTGAATGTTCAGGTGGGTGACGCTGGGGTTGAGGTTGTACGGCTGCAGGCTTTCCAGCAGGCCGTGACCGCTGCGGTAGCGCTCGCTGACGACGCTGGCCAGCACATGCTGGCGTCCGCCGCCTTCGGCCAGCAGCACGTTCGCCCGGCCGTGATTGTCCAGCGGGTAGTAACTGGTCACTGGCGCGCCAGTCGCGCTTGCCAGTTCATCCAGCGGAATGGCGTCCAGCGCGCCGGAACCCGCCTTGTCGGCCAAGTCCTTCAGGGTACGGTTGAACTGGCGCTTCTGGCGTTCGACTTCCTGCCATGGCAGTGCTTCGCTGAACGCGATCAGTGTGTCGTTGGAGGGCAGGGGCATGATGCCTCCCATCGTGGTGGAGCCGGGGTGGCCGTTCGCCCGGCGCTTCAGGGCGCGTATTTTCTCCCATTGGCCGCATTCCGGCAAGCGCTGTGTTGGGTTTGAGTTGGGCTCGTCAGTGGAATTGGTGGGCTGTTTCGTCTATTATTGACGGCGAACTCAGCGAGGCAGACCGGGAGAGCGACGCTCATGACCATCATCTGGAACGTTCCGCCGCAGGAATTCCGCGATTTGATGAGCGTCAAGGAGTCGCGGCCAACGGCGCTGCTGACCGGAGCGCGGTCGTGGGGCGCGGTCAGTACCGTGCTCGATTTGCCGATTGCTGTTCAGGCCGAGCCGGAACGCCTCGATATTGACTACCTCGATATGCTGGCGGACGGGCTGCCGCCGGAAGTCGAAGTCGTCTACGGCGTCGGCGCTGGCCTGGTGGCCGATGTGTCAAAGTACGTCGGCTGGAAGCGCGGCCTGCCCACCGTACTCGTTCCAACGGCGCTCAGTCAGGACGGGCTGTTTACGGCCCTGGTCAGCGCGCGCATCAAGGGAACGGTCGAGTACGTGACGACCGGCCCGGTCAACCGTATCATCGTGGACTGGGACGTGATCCGCATGGCGCCCCCGCAGGTGCGCGGCGCGGGCATTATTGAACTCCTCACCATCGTCACTGGCTTGCTGGACTGGAAATACGCCGCCGAGCGCAACCAAACGACCGCCGACACACGCTATCAGCCGTGGGCGGCCGGCGTGATGGCTGGCATCGCCCAGCAGGCCTTCAAGATCGCCGAGGGCGTGGGCAAGGGGCGCGTCGAGGCGCTGCGTAACCTCCTCGACCTGATGGTGCTGGAGGTGCAGCTCACTAACCAGCTCGGCCACAACCGCCCGCAGGAAGGCAGCGAACAGTACTTCGCCTATGCGGTCGAACAGAAGCTGCGCCGGGGCCGCCTGCTGCCATATGCCGACCGTGTCGGGCCGGGCCTGCTGATCGCCGCGTCGCTGCACGGGCAAAACGTCGAGCCTATTCGCGCCACGCTCGAATCGGCGGGCATCCGGCTCAACCAGCTGTCACCGGCCATCATCGAAGATACGCTCAAGACCCTGCCAGACTATGTGGTCAAGCACGACCTGCCGTACAGCATCCTCAACGATCTCGACCTCGATGCCGAACGGATCGCCGAAATCATGGCCGCGACCGGACTCGGCTGAGCTGGCTCATACTGGCGTTATCCGCGGCCCCATTCCGAACCGATTGGGGCCGCGATTGCTTATGCATCTGGAGTAGATGATGATTCGATTTGGTACTGATGGCTGGCGCGCAGTCATTGCCGATACTTTCACTTTCGACAACCTGCGCCTGATTGCGCAGGCGGTGGCTAGTTCGGTGCTGAAGAACCATCAGGGGAGCGGCGAGCCGCAGGTGGTGGTGGGCTACGACACCCGCTTCCTGAGTGACCGCTTCGCCGCCGAAACGGCCCGCGTGCTGGCCGCCAACGGCATCACAACCTGGCTCACGCGCACCGACGCCCCGACCCCGGCTATCTCGTTCAACGTCAAGGAGATTGGGGCGGACGCCGGCGTGGTGATCACGGCCAGCCACAATCCGCCGCGCTACAACGGCTTCAAGCTCAAGGCTTCGTATGGTGGCAGCGCAACTGCCGAAGAATGTGCGCTGGTCGAGGCCGAGTTGCAGGCGATGGAGCGCGACGCGCGCGGCCCGAATCTGATGGACTATCAGCTGGCGGTTGAACGCGGTCTCATCAAACGCTTCGACCCCGCCTGGTCTTACTATCAGCATCTCGGCACGCTGATTGACCTCGACGTGATTTCC
>JAEURB010000346.1 GCA_016788435.1 Anaerolineae bacterium
ATAATCTGCTCAGTATCGCCACGCTGCAGCTGATCGTGGACAAGATTGGGGACGGGTAGATGAAACACGGATGGATAGTCGTCGCGGCGCTGCTGGCCCTGCTGCTGGCGGCCTGCTCGGACGGAACGGGCGGCGCAGGCAGCGACGCGGCGGCGGTGACCGAAGGCTACCTGACGGCCAAAATCGCCGGGAACCGAGACGCGATGGCCCCGCTGATTTGCGCGGAACTGGAAGGCACACTCGATATCGAAGCCGCCTCGTTCAGCGCAGTGAAGGCCCAGATCGAAGGTATGGACTGCACCTTCAACGAGGCATCCTCGACGGTGACCTGCGCGGGCGAAATCAAGGCGGAATACGGGCTGGAAACGCGCTCGTTTCCGCTCTCCACCTACCGCATGGTGCGGGAAGACGGCGCTTGGCGCTGGTGCGGAGAAGCAGTCAGCCAGTAACGCCGTATAAAACGGGCGCACCCAATCCTGTGGGCCCGGCATTTTCGACTTTCATCTCGTAACTTTCAACTTCCATTTGCCTCGGCAGGATGAGCGCAGGATTAGCTCTCTCGCGTCGCCGCGTTGACAACGCACTCGATCCTTGTATGGTCATGGTTGCGTCTGTAACCACGCATTTCAGCGGATGAGCATGCCTGGGCGGCTCAAGCAATCCGGGCGGCGAGGAGCAATCGTATGGCAGAGCATGATCTTGGCGAAGTGGATAATCTGCTGCAGGGTGGCCAGATGCGGCCGTTCGAACTGGAAGGCAAACAGGTATTGCTGACGCGCCTTGACGGGCAGTACTACGCAACGGCCGGCAAGTGCACCCACTACGGCGGGCCGCTGCACGAGGGGCTGCTGCGAGGCCACGAAGTCATGTGCCCCTGGCACCACGCCTGTTTCGACGCACGCAGCGGAGCGCGCCTCGAACCACCCGCCCTGAATGACCTTGCTCATTACCCGGTGCGCATTGCCGACGGCAGGGTCGTGGTTACGCTGCCGCACGACAACCAAACTTCGCCCTATGCCAAGGCCGATCCCGCGGACGGTCAAACGTTCGTGATCGTGGGCGGAGGGGCAGCGGGGAACGCCGCAGCCGAAGCGCTGCGCCGGGCGAGCTTCAAGGGCCGGATCATCATGCTGAGCGCGGCTCCCAACTTGCCAGTTGACCGCCCGAATCTCTCCAAGGATTATCTGGATGGTCATGCCAAACCGGAGTGGATGCCGCTGCGCAGTGAGACATGGTATGCAGAGCGCGATATTGACCTGCGCCTGAACACCCGCGTGACACGGCTCGACCCGGCCGCGCAGACGATCTATCTGGCCCAAGGCGAACCACTGCGCTACGACAAGCTGCTGCTGGCGACTGGCGCGACGGCGCGCCAACTGCGGAACGTTCCCGGTGCTGAACTGAAGGGCATCTATACGCTGCGCAACATGGCGGATGCCGACGCGATCATTCAGGCGGTTGAAACCGGCAAGCAGGTCGTGGTGGTCGGCGCGAGCTTCATCGGAATGGAAGTGGCCGCCTCACTGGCCAGCGGTCGCGGCGCGCACGTTCGCGTCGTTGGGCCGGAACTGGTACCGTTCGCCCGGATTCTCGGGGGCGATATCGGCCGCATGATTCAGCGCGAGCATGAAGCGCACGGCGTAGAGTTCTATCTGGATGACGGTGTGACAGCCTTCACTGGCGAGGACGGCTCGGTTAGCGCAGTCCAACTCAAGAGTGGCAAGACGCTGGCGGCGGACTGCGTGATCGCCGGCATCGGTGCCAACCCGGCGACTGAGTTCCTGCGCGATTCGGGACTGACGCTGGACGGCAAAGACGGCTCGGTGCGGGCAGATACCCAGCTTCGCACCAACCTGGCTAACGTCTTCGCGGCCGGCGATATTGCGCGATGGGGCGAAGGAACCGGCACGCGGATCGAGCACTGGCGCGTGGCCGAGCAGCACGGCATTGTCGCGGCGCACAACATGCTCGGTGAGCGCCAGGATGTGCATGAACGCGTGCCGTTCTTCTGGACCACGCAGTGGGGCTTGACGCTGAACTACACCGGTCACGCGGCCGGATGGGATGAGATCGTCTATCGCGGCACGACGGAGCAGAAGGAGTTCATCGCTTTCTACGTCCAGAACGGCCAGCTTCAGGCTGCAGTAGGCGCGGGACATGACCGGGAACTGGTCGCAATCGAGTTCATCCTTCGGAACAAACTGCCGCTGACTGTCCAACAAATGCGTGATCCCGCCTTCTCGCTGGTAGATTACGCGCGGCAATAGAGCAGCCACTCACCACTTTCACAGGGGTGCGCAGCAGAGGTCTGCGCGCCCCTGCCACATCACACCTCTCCCTTCGACCTGGTAATGCAAAGGAGCCGGCTTTTCCCGTTCCAAATGGAAGCGGAAGCGGCATCTAAAACACGCTCTAAAGCTCACTTTGTGAATTTTGGCGCAAGTAACTAGTTCGTATCTTACCACTACTTAAAAAATGAGAAATAGATGCCTTCCTAGAACCAGGTGCGCTATAGTGATGCCTGTAAGCGGCACTTCGCGGTTCATATTTGATTAGGATGAGGATCATCATGAGCGAGTTTGAAGGTAAGGTCGCAGTGATTACTGGTGGCGCGTCGGGGATTGGCCTGGCCAGCGCCAGAATGTTCGTGGAGCGCGGCGCGAAGGTGGTTATTGCCGACATGGCCGATGGCGCGGCAGCTGTCGCCGAGCTGAAGGCGCTTGGCGGCGAAGCGGTGTACGTCAAGGCGAATGTCACCGCCGAGGCCGATGTGCAGAACATGGTACGGACCGCAGTAGCCAGCTTTGGCCGGCTGGACTATGGCGTCAACAGCGCGGGCATCGGCGGCGCTGCCGCGCCCGTGGCAGATCTCAGCCTCGACGACTGGAACAAGGTGATCAGCATCAACCTCACCGGCGTATTTCTGAGTATGAAACACCAGATTCCCGAAATGCTGAAGACAGGCGGCGGCGCGGTCGTCAACATTTCATCCATCCTCGGCTGGGTGGGCTGGGCGACCAGTTCGGCCTATGTCGCGTCGAAGCACGGCGTGATCGGCCTGACCAAAGCGGCGGCGCTTGAATACGCCACGCAGAACGTTCGCGTGAACGCCGTTTCGCCCGGCTTCATTTACACGCCGCTGCTGGAAACCGCCGGTATCGTCGAGGGCAACGAACTCTCCACCTATATCGCCAATCTGCACGCCATGAAGCGCATGGGCCGGGCCGAAGAAGTTGCCGCGGTGGTCATCTGGCTGTGTTCGGATGGCGCGTCGTTTGTCACCGGCATGGCTCACCTGGTGGACGGCGGTTTCGTCGCCCAATAGCAGGCTCGTAATCCACGCAGAATCACAGCGGGCGCACTCATCCGGTGCGCCCGATACTTTCAACTCGTAACTCTCAACTTCTTCTCATGACCCCGGCAGGATTCGAACCTGCGACCAGGTGCTTAAAAGGCACTTGCGCTGCCGCTGCGCTACGGGGCCGACCGCCCATCATTCTAGTGGATGGCGCGGCTCGTTGGCAACCGGGAAGTCAACCGCGCTGAAGCTACTTCGCCTGACGCAGCTCGCGGCGGCGCTTGATTTCGGGGACCACCATGAGCGCGATCAGGCTGAAAACGACCACGATCACCGTGCTGCCTTCGTGCCCCAGCACACCCACTGTCAGCGGCAAGTCGAACAGGAACGTCGAGATGACCAGCACAACGATCACGCTGATCGAGAAGGTCAAGTTGATCCATACGACGCGGCGCGCATTGCGGCTGAGCTGAATGGCGAACGGGATCAGTTCGAGACGGTCGCCCATCAGCACGACATCGGCTGTTTCCAGCGCCACATCGGTGCCTGCCGCGCCCATCGCAATGCCAATGGCCGCGCTGGCCAGCGCCGGGGCGTCATTGACGCCATCGCCCACCATCGCCACCGGCCCAAAGTCATGCTCCAGCGCCTGCACCGCCTGTACCTTGTCTTCGGGCATCAGTTCCGCGCGAACGGCATCCATGCCCAGTTTATTGGCCATATAGCGCGCCACTTTACTGTGATCGCCAGTGAACATGGCGGTACGCACGCCGCGCTGCTGGAGCGTCCTCACCACGTCCTGAGCTTCAGGGCGCAGCACGTCGGCCATTGCCACCAGCCCGACCAGCGCCGAATCGCGCTCGACGAGCATCACCGTCTTGCCCTGCTCCTGCAAGGCCCGCATCGCTTCGAGGGCGTGCGGCTCGTTCACCAGGATGTAATTGGGGCTGCCCACGCGCACATGATGGTGTCCGTCTACGACCGCTTCGACGCCGCGACCGGGCACAGCCAGAAATTCCTCGACGGCCGGAATGGAGATGCCACGCTCGTTCGCTGAGCGGACCATCGCCTTGGCCAACGGGTGTTCCGAACGCGACTCGGCGGCTGAAGCCATTGCCAGCAGTTGATCCTCATCGAATTCGCTGAAGGTGACCACGTCGGTGACGGCCGGGCGGCCTTTGGTGAGTGTGCCCGTCTTGTCAAAGGCCACAGCCTTGATCGCCGCCAGCCCTTCAAGGTAGGCCCCACCCTTGAATAGCACGCCCCGGCGCGCGCCGGTCGCAATTGCGCTCAGGAACGCGGCGGGTGTGCTGATGATCAGCGCGCATGGGCTGGCGACCGTCATCAGCACCATCGCCCGGTAGAAGTTGTCCTGAAAGTCCACACCGAAAAACAGCGGCGGAATGACGATGAAGAGCGCCACGCTGGCTAGGACGATGAAGGCATAGATTTCCTCGAACCGGTCGAGGAAACGCTCGGTGGGAGCCTTGCTATCCTGCGCTTCGGCCACCAGCCTGATCATGCGGGACAGCACGGTGTCGCCCGAAGGCTGGGTGGTCTCAACGTCGAGCGCGCCTTGCTGATTGAGCGAACCCGCGAAGACCTTGTCGCCAGGCGCTTTGTCCACCGGCATGGATTCGCCGGTGATCGGAGATTGGTCCACAGCCGAGCCACCGCTCGCCACGACACCGTCCACCGGAATACGCTCACCCGGCTCGATTAGAACTACGTCGCCTACAGCGATAGCCTCGACGCGCACCACTTCCACTTTATCGCCACGGTACACCTTGGCTTCCGTCGGGTTCAGCTTCAGCAGATTGCGAATGGCGCTGCGGCTGCGGCCAAGCGCGTACTCCTGCAGCACGTTGCTGAGCGAGAAGAGGAAGAGCAGCATCGCGCCTTCGCGCCACTGGTCAATCAGCGCCGCGCCAGCCGCTGCCAGAATCATCAGCAGGTCAATGTCCAGCTTGCCACGGCGCAGGCTCGCGATGGCCGCCTTCAGCCCATAGTAGCCGCCCGCCGCGTAGGATGTGACGTTGAGTGCGAGGATGAGGGCGGGTGGAGCGTTCAGCCGTTCGGCCACACCGCTGGCCAGCAGAGCCAGCAGAGTGATGATGACCAGCGCCACGGCCAGGCGCGGCGGGCCGTCACGACGTGCCAATTCCGGCGGGTGTTCGGGCTGCGCCGGCGAGGACGAACGGGCGGTTTCAGCGATAGCAACCATCAGGACGGCGCTCCACGTTCACGGGTTTCGTTATACACCACATCATTTTAACATATGTTAACTCAATTCACAACGCCGGTCAAATGAAAACTTCCTGATTGGTATGCTCAGGGCAAACACATCAAATCAATCACAGAGGCAGAATGACACAAAGAACAGAGGGAGACCCGGCTTTCAAACGCCCGGCGTACAGCCACGCAGAAAGGATGCTTTCCGCTTGTGCCGGTTTCAATGCGTTGTCGTTGTCGGTTAACCTGAGTTACCAATAGCAATTCTCACCCCTCAAGCAGTGGGATGTGCTCGAACGAAACCTCACCGCCGGCCCCTCTCCATTCTGGAGAGGGGAGAAGGACGGGCGGTTCACGAACCGCCCCTACTGTTAGCAAGCCTGTGAAAGAGCGAACAAGCGAACAGAATCAAAATCGCGAACATCGCCTGAGGGAAGAATCTAGTGAACAGTGAACAGAACAGCGAACAACAGGCGCATCTCACCGCAGGCCAGTACCTTTCCAGCATAGATCAGGCCGGGGGTTGGCAGGAGAACGCCGGGTGGACTGAAATGCCGCAAAGCGACAGCGGTACGCGGGCGTAACGGGCGATAGCCGGGTGCTGCGATAGAGTGGCTGCCACAGGACGCTATCCGAAACTCAGGTTAGTTACGCTCGGGGAGTTGGGAGCGTGCCAGACGGGGCGCTATACTTGATTTCGCCTGGTGTGAATGGATAGGTAGGCGAATGAGGTGTGATTGAGGGACGGTATACCGGTGTCGCCCGAGGCTGACGCTATCGGCTATAGTTGCGCCTGCTGAAGCAGGCTCTAATATTCCTCGGTATCTCACCGAACGCAGGCTGCTTTCACATAAGGCGCAGCTTTGGGGGCTCTCAACTTTCAACTTGTTCCTGGGGCCTTGCTGATGAACGCACGTTTCATTCTTTCACTGGATCAGGGTACGACGTCCTCGCGCGCCATCGTCTTTGACCAGCAGGGCCAGCCGAAGGGCAGCGCCCAGCGCGAGTTCCGCCAGATCTACCCACAGCCAGGCTGGGTCGAGCACGACGCAAACGAAATCTGGGCTACGCAGTATGCGGTGGCCCAGGAGGCGCTGGAACGAACTGCGCTGACAGCCGAACGGATCGCCGCTATCGGCATCACTAATCAGCGCGAGACGACGGTGATCTGGGACCGCGCGACCGGCGAACCGATTGCCAACGCTATCGTCTGGCAGTGCCGCCGTACCGCGCCGTTTTGCGAGATTCTCAAGGCGGAGGGCTTCGACCAGGCCATCCTGGCGAAGACCGGCCTGATCACCGACGCCTACTTCAGCGGCACCAAGGTCGCGTGGCTGCTGGACAATATCCCCGGCGCGCGCCAGCGGGCCGAGCGCGGCGAGCTGGCCTTCGGCACGATGGACAGCTTCCTGATCTGGAGATTGACTGAAGGCCGCGTTCATGCCACCGATGTGAGCAACGCCAGCCGTACGATGCTGTTCAACATTCACTCGCTGGAATGGGACGACGAGATTCTAGCGCGGCTGGATATTCCCCGTTCGCTGCTGCCTGAGGTGCGTTCGAGCAGCGGAGATCACGGCGAAACGGCGCTATTTGGCGCACCAATCCCGATCACGGGCGTGGCGGGCGACCAGCAAGCCGCGACGTTCGGCCAGGCTTGCCATCAACCGGGCATGGCCAAGAATACCTACGGCACCGGCTGCTTCATGCTGCTCAACACCGGCGAAGAGGCGGTCGCCTCGCACAACCGCCTGCTGACCACCATCGGCTGGAAGCTGGGCGACGCGAAGACCGTTTACATGCTGGAAGGGAGCGTTTTCATCGCCGGGGCGGCCGTGCAGTGGCTGCGCGATGAGCTGCGAATCGTGCAGAACGCCAGCGAAACCGAGGAACTGGCGAGCAGCCTGCACGACAACGGCGGCGTCTATTTTGTACCGGCCTTCGTTGGGCTGGGAGCGCCCTACTGGAACGCTTTCGCACGCGGGGCGGTGGTTGGGCTGACACGCGGCAGCGGGCGCGCCCACTTCGCCCGCGCGGCCCTCGAAGCGGTGGCTTTCCAAACCCGCGACGTGGCTGACGCCATGGCCGCCGATTCCGGCATACCACTGCATACGCTGCGCGTAGACGGCGGCATGGTGCATAACACGTTCCTGATGCAGTTTCAGGCGGACATTCTTGGCGTGCCGGTTCAGCCGGCGGCCGTGCCGGAAACGACGGCGCTCGGCGCGGCCTATCTCGCTGGGCTAGCGGTGGGCTACTGGCCGTCCCCCGCCGCGCTGGCAGTTCACTGGCGGGCCGAACGAACCTATGAGCCGAACATGAGCGCCGACGAGCGCGAAAGCCTGTATGCCGATTGGAAACGAGCGGTCAACTCGGCGCAGAGCTAATCCGGCGGGGCCGCGCAGACACCGGCCCGAAGGCAGTTTCTTATGGATACTGATGTACTGGTCGTTGGCGGGGGCGTGACGGGCGGCGGCATTGCCTGGGACCTGGCGCTGCGCGGCGTGCGCGTGGTACTGGCCGAAATGGGCGACCTCGCCACCGGCACCAGCGGGCGCTATCACGGACTGCTCCATTCCGGCGGGCGCTACGCGGTGCGCGACCCGGAAAGCGCCAAAGAATGCATTGACGAAAACCGCATCCTGCGCCGCATCGCGCCGGAAGCCGTCGAAGATACCAGCGGCTTTTTCGTCCTTTGCCCCGGCGATGATGCGGGCTACGTCGAACCGTGGCTGGCGGCCTGCGCGGCGGCCGGCATTGAAACGCGGAACGTAGCGCTGACCGAAGCCCTGAAGCGTGAGCGCATCCTCAACCCGCGCCTCGCAGCCGTCTACGAAGTGCCGGACGGCTCGTGCGATTCGTGGGACTTGCTGCACGCGCTGCAGAAGGCCGCCGAGGATACCGGCAACGGGCGCTTTCTCACCTATCACCAGGTGGACAGCTTCCACAAGGATGGCAAGCGTATCAACGGGGCGCGCCTGACCAACCTGCGCAGCGGGGAAGAAGTGGACGTATCGTGCGCTTACGTGGTCAATGCGGCAGGCCCGTGGGCGGCCGAGATCGGCGCGCTGGCTGGCGCCTCGTTCAACATGAAGCTCAACCGGGGCGCGATGCTGGCGTTCAACCTGCGCTGGGTGAATACCGTCATCAACAAGCTGCGTGCGCCCGGTGACGGAGACATCTTCGTACCGGTGGGCACGGTCAGCGTGATTGGCACGACGTCGGTGAAGACGGACGACCCGGGTGATATTCGGGTCGAACGCTGGGAGATCGAGCGCATCCTCGACGAGTGCGAAGCGATGACGCCGGGCATCAGCCGGGCGCGCATCCTGCGCTCGTGGGGTGGCGTGCGGCCACTGTACGACCCCGGACCGGGTGGTGACGGGCGGGGCGCGAAACGCACATTCTCTGTGCTCGACCACGCCGAAACGGACGGCATCGAAGGGTTTGCCAGCATCATCGGCGGCAAGCTGACCACGTTCAGGCTGATGGCCGAACGCATTTCGGATACAGTGTGCGCGCACTTGGGCGTGACCAACCCGTGCACGACCGCGACGACGCCTCTGCCCTCGCCTACTCACGTCCGCCAGCACCCGCATGCCCTGCGCGGACGCCTGAGCGAACTCGAACATGGCAACACCCCCGGCGCGCTGATTTGCGAATGCGAACTGGTGACGGCCCCGCAGATCATCGCGGCGCTCGACGGCGGGCGGCGCGGCGAAAACAGCGTCACCAGCCTGAACGACCTGCGGCGCGACCTGCGGCTGGGAATGGGCCCGTGCCAGGGCGGTTTCTGCGCGGTGCGCGCGGCGGCGATCTGCCATGACCACCTGCGCCCTGAGGCGGCCGAGAGCGCGGCGATGCTGGCCGAATTCGCGGAACGGCGTTTCGGCGGCGTGCGGCCGCTGCTGTGGGGGCATAACCTGCGCCAAGCGCTGCTGGCCGAGCAGATTTACGGGCGCATCATCGGCCTGACCGACGCCCCGCCGGCGGTACAAGCCATGCCCGAACCTGCCGCGCCACCCGCTGAGCGGCGCGTCAATGGCGGCCCGCGACCGCGCGTGCTGGTCATTGGTGCGGGGCTGGCTGGGTTCACCGCCGCGCTGGCCGCGCAGGAACTGGGCGCGCAGGCCGAGATCGCAGCCTTCGGCATGGGCCGCTTCTCGCTGATGCCCGGCTGGATCGAAACGGGCGACGTAGCCGCGCTGGCCGCCAGCCCGGAACACCCGTATCACCACAGCGCCGAGTATGTGGCAAGCGGCCTCGGCGTGCTGGATCGCGCGGTTGGCCTTCAGCGCATCGGCGGGCTGGCCGTCACTGCGATTGGCCGCCAGCGCGTGGTCGCGTTTGCGGCGGGTGGCGCGCTGCATCCACTGACGGCGAACGACCGCGTGCTGGTTGTGGGCATCGAGGAATGGCGCGACAACTTCGCACGGCTGGCGGCCGACACGCTGCGGGCGGCTGGCATTTCCGCCCACGCGGTTTCGCTGGCCATGCCCCATTTCGGCGGCAACTTCGACGACTGGCCGCTGGATTTCGCGCGCTGGCTGGACCACCCCGAATGCCGCGACTACCTGATTGAGGAGCTGCGCACGCGCCTGTACGGCGAAACGGCGATCGCCTTCCCGGCCGTGATCGGCCTGAACGCGGAGACACGGCAGGTTATCGGCGACGTGCTGGGCGTGGCCATCATTGAACTGCCAACGCTGCCGGTATCGGTGCCTGGGCGCCGGCTGTTCCACGCGCTCAAGGCGCGACTGCAGGCGGGCGGCGGGCGGCTGACGCTTGGGCTGCGTGCCTCGGTGCTGGAACTGAGCGGCGGCCGCGTGACCGGCGCGATCTTCGAGACAGCGGCGCACGGGCGCGGCCATTTGATCCCAGCCGATGCGGTCATACTGGCGACCGGTGGGCTGTATGGCGGCGGCCTGGAGAGCGATTACAAGGGCGCGGTGTGGGAGACGGTGATTGGTCTGCCGGTGGCGAATGTGCCGCCGGCCGGGGACTGGTTCAGCGAGCCGCTGCTGGCCGGGCGGCCGCAGCCAATCCACCGCGCCGGGGTGCGCACCGACAGCCAATTGCGCCCGCTGGATGATAGCGGCGCGCCCGCCGCCGAAAATCTGTATGCGGTGGGCCATCTGCTGGCCGGGGCCAGCCCGATTGTCGAGGGGTGCGCTGAAGGGATTGACCTGGCGACGGGCGCGGCGGCGGCGCTGCATGTGATAGACGCGCTGCGCGAACGCGCCACCGCACGAAGGACAGCGGCCTCATGAACGACCTGGCTCACACCTTTGCAGCTTATCAGGATGTCGAGTTCACGGCCGACTGGTGCGTGAAGTGCAACATCTGCACGGCCGCCTGCCCGGTCGCGCCGGTCACTGAGCTGTTCCCCGGCCCGAAAACGGTTGGGCCGCAGGCGCAACGCTTCCGCCGCGATGAGGACCGGGGGCTGGATTCGCCGGACAAGAGCGTGGACTACTGCTCGGGCTGCGGCATCTGCACGATGGTTTGCCCGCACGGCGTGAAGATTATGGAGATGAACGCCCGCGCCCGCGAACAGCTTTACGATGAGCGCATCCCGCTGCGTAACCGGCTGCTGGGCCGCAACGAAACGCTGGGCAAGCTGGGGCATAAGTTCGCGCCGCTGGTCAATTTCGGGGCCAACTTCAAGCCCGCGCGGATCGCCGCCGAAGCCGTGATGGGAGTCGCCCGCGACGCGCCGCTGCCCACCTTCCACTTCACCTCGTTCCGCGAGTGGTTCGCCAAACACAAGCCCGCCGCCGAAGCGCCTACTCGCGGGCAGATCGCCTATTTCCACGCCTGCGCGGGAAACTACTACGAAGTCCTCACCTCGCAGGCGGCGGTGCGCGTGCTGGCTCATAACGGCTATGACGTGCTGCTGCCGGAACAGAACTGCTGCGGCCTGCCGATGCAGAGCAACGGCGAGTTCAAGGCGGCGCGCAGCTACGCCGAGCGCAACCTCGACCGGCTGAGTTTCTACGTGCGGCGCGGCATCCCGATTGTGGGCGCGTCCACCTCGTGCACGCTGGCGCTGAAATCGGACTACCGCGAGATTTTGCAGATACAGCACCCGGAACTCGACCGCGTGGCCGAAATGACCTACGACATCAGCGAGTTTCTGCGCCTGCTGCACCTGCGCGGCGAACTGAAGACGGATTTCAGCGCCCTGCCGATTAACGGCAAGGTGCTGTATCACGCGCCGTGCCAGCAGAAGGCGCATCACATGGGCCAGCCCGCGCTCGACCTATTCGCGCTGATACCAGGCCTGACCGTTCAGTTGAGCGACGCGGCCTGCTGCGGCATCGCCGGCACATATGGCTACAAGGCGGAGAAGTACGATATTGCGATGGCCGTTGGCGAGCCGCTGTTCGAACAGGTGCGCGAGTTCGGCGTGGAGCAGCCGGTCATTTGCGATAGCGAAACCTGCCGCTGGCAGATCACGCATGGAACCGGCGCGGCCAGCATTCACCCGGTGCTGGCGCTGGCGGCGGCGTATGGATTGATGCCGCTGGAAGTGGGGTAACCGATGGCGAGCGAACGATTACTGCACTACCAGCGCCTGATCGAAGGGGCCTGCCCGTGGCCGCCGCCGGAAATTGACCTGCTGTTCCGGCCGATGTTCGGCGGGCTGGGCATTTACACGCGGGGGCGCATCTTCGCGATTGTTACGAGCGAGGGGCTGGCCTTCAAGCTGGATGACTACGCGCAGGACGAGTTGAGGGAGACCGCGCCGGATGCCGTCAACTTGTCGTGGACGCGCAAGTACCTGATCGCGCCGCCGTACGTCGAGGATGACCCGGCGCGGCTGGAGGACTGGATGCAGCGCAGCGTGGAATATGTGCAGTCGCTGCCGCCGGAGAAGAAAAAACGCAGATGATCATCGCTGAGACGCCGAGGCAAGGAGAGAGGCGCGGAGAAAACTCCTCTGCGCCTCTCCGCTTTTCTCCACGTTTCGGCGAAAAGTCTGGTTGCCTTACGCCGGCGCCCGCTCGGTCTGCTCGAGCAGCTCAAACAACTCGATGCGCTGCGGGCCGAGGAAGGTATCTTCCGGCAGGGTGCCCGTGCGCGAGTGGCCGTGCTTGAAGGCGGGCGACTTCAGCCAGCCATGGTAGGCGTCCTTCGACTCCCACGTCACCATGACCATATACTCGTCATCCGGCTTGGCCGGGCGCAGCAGTTGGAAGCTGACGAAACCGGGCGACCCGTCCACCATGCCAGCGCGGCTGAGGAACAGCGCTTCAAAGGCTTCCACGTGATCCGGGTTGACCTGAACCCGATTGCACACTACGAACATGAGTCACTCTCCACTACCGCGAACATCGCTCCATTGTCTGGAAATGCGGCGAATAATTCCACGCCGCCGATTAATCCGTAACCTTCGCCAGGATAGATTTACTGCTCCAGCCACGCAGACTCGATGTGTAATGCAGGATTCTGTAGATTTCAGGAGCAGGGAAACGGGCGGGCATGATCGTTGCGCCGCTGGCCTGCAGAACCTCACCCCCGGGCCCCCTATCCGCACGCGGCGAGGGGGAGAAAAGCGCGGGGCGGGGCCGGAACGGTGGGAAGCGAACAGCGAACAAACGAACAGAATCAAACTCGCGAACATGGACTGAGGGAAGAATGCAGTGAACAGTGAACAGATCAGCGAACATCGGATGGTCCATGCGGCAAGCGGACAGTCTCAGCATAGGACGATTGGGCGCGCTTGAGGCGAACGTGTGGTGGACCGGATGGACACGAAGCGGGCAGGTGTGGGACATCCATCGGATCACAACCACCTACCCGTGGCCAAGACTTATGGATTACCGGCGTCTTCGACAGGTGACTTGGCAACCGTCTGCCCCAGACCTGCCTCGCGTTGCCGCCCGCCGGTTCCCGCGCAATAATCGGCCGCAGATTGCTCCGTTCAGCCATCGAGGCCCGTATGCCGATGCCCACGATTGACCGCAACCGTATCACTGCCCTGCTCGAAACGATGGTGCGCATCGAATCGATCAACCCAGATCTCGCGCCCGGCGGCAGCGGCGAAGGCGAAGTAGCCGCCTGGCTCGGCGTGCAGTTGAACGCGCTCGGCTTCGACGTGACATTCGAAGACGCCGCGCCGGGCCGCCCGAACCTGATCGCTCGCCGCCCCGGAGCGGGACAAGCCGCGCCGCTGATGTTCTGCGGCCACCTCGATACGGTGGGCGTGACCGACTACGACGGCGACCCGCTTGACCCGCTGATACGCGACGGCCGCCTGTATGGGCGCGGCAGCTACGACATGAAGGGCGGCCTGGCGGCGGTACTGGGCGCAGCGGCCGCCGTGCCGCAAACACCGGGCGACCTGTGGATGGGCTTCGTGGCCGACGAGGAATATGCTTCCATCGGGGCCGATGCGCTGGTGCGTTCCAGCCCGCCGATGGCGACCGTGCTGGTTGAGCCGACCGACGAGGAGACGTGCATCGCGCACAAAGCCTTCGCCTGGCTGACGGTGACGACCGAGGGCCGCGCCGCGCACGGCAGCCTGCCCGCGCAGGGTATTGACGCCATCGCGCATATGGGCCGCCTGCTCGGTGAAATGGAGTCGTGGGCCGGCAGCGTGTTTGAGGCGCAGCGTGACCCGCTGCTTGGCCCGCCGAGCGCCCACGCCAGCCTGATTGACGGCGGCCTGGGCTGGAGCACCTACCCGGACCGCTGCGCGCTGCGAGTCGAACACCGGATGCTGCCCGGCCACACGGATCATGACGCGCTGACGCTGTGGAATGAGGCGATTGCCCGACAATCCGCTGCTGACCCGCGCTTCATGGCCCGCGCCGTGGTTGAACTGTTCCGGCCTGGCTACCGGATCGCCGAAGATGCCCCGGTCACGCAAGCGCTGCAGGCCGCCGTCACTGCGGCCCAAGGCGCGCCCGCCCCGATTCGCGGCATCCCGGCCTGGATGGACAGCGCCGTGCTGTCGGCCGCCGGCTTCCCGACCGTCATCTATGGCCCGAAGGGCGCGGGCGCGCATGCCGCCACCGAGTACGTCGAACTGGAGAGCGTTTTCACCTGCGCGAGCATCTACGCGGCGATGATAGCGGGCTGGCGTTAGGCGTTAAAGTGCAGGGGATGGTGAAGATCGAGGGGAGTAGCCGTGAAACCTCCCTCTGGCCCAAAGGCAACCTCACCCCCTGCCCCCTCTCCAAATTGGCGAGCGGGAACGACGCGCGGGGGCGTGCGAACGGGTGTACGCAATCGGGAAAGCGCAGGGCGGTGCAGGTGGATGTGGTGTTATTAGCAAACCTGTGAAAGTGTGGACAAGTGGACAGAATCAAAATAGTGGACAGATGCTGAGAGAAGTAGTTGCTGGACAACTGGACAGAATAGTGGACAACCAAGCACACAAGGGGCTGGTTTTGCAGGCGGCCCGGCCGTACGGCAGCCTTCATCATAGACGAGTTGGGCTTGTTTGGGGTGAATGTATGGTGGACAGGATGGACGCAAAGCGGGCAGGCGCGAGACGGCAGCCTGAACGCGACAACCCGCCCCTGGCAGGGAGCCGGGTGTAGGAATAGCCTGCGGCCGCAACTGATGAGACTTCATGACAGCCCTCAACACGCCGCAGGGCGGTCTGCACCGGCACAGTGAGGTTAGGTATAATGCAATATTCACCGATGACGACATCCGTCCGGCCCGGCGGCGAAAGGCATGTGAACAGCTCGTGACTGACCAACCAGACGTACTGATTATCGGCGCGGGAATCGCTGGGCTAACGGCCGCCCACGAACTGGCGGCTTTGGGCAAGCGCGCGCTCGTATTTGACAAGGGCCGAAACGCGGGCGGGCGGCTGGAAACCCGCCGGGTGGGCGAAGGTGCGGCCGACACCGGAGCGCAATTCTTCACCACGCGCACGCCGGAGTTCGAGGCGGCGGTGGCAGAGTGGGTGCGCGAAGGTCTGGTCTTCGAATGGTCACGCGGCTGGAGCGACGGCAGCCTGCTGACTGTGCGCGAAGGGCATCCACGTTATGCGGTAAAGGGCGGGATGGCGCAGCTCGCAGAACTGCTGGCGCAGGGCGTAGAGGTGGCACTGCTCAAAGTCGTCACGGCGGTGCGGCGCGTGCCCGGCGGCTGGCAGGCTGAACTGGCGAATGGCGAAACTACTCGCGCGCCCGCCGTGCTGCTCACTCCGCCCGTGCCGCAATCACTGGAACTCCTGGATGCGGGGGGCGTGGCGCTTCCGTTCGATGAACGCGAGGCGCTGGAACGCATCGAGTATGCGCCGTGCATCTGCGGGCTGTTTACGCTCTCGCGGCCGATTGAACTACCCTCGCCCGGCGCGGTGCAGCGTCCGCACGCCAACCTGCACTGGATAGCCGACAACCAGCGCAAAGGCCTCTCGCCGAACGCCGCCGTCATCACGGCACAGGCCAGCAACGCCTACAGCCGCGCCCTGTGGAACGCTAGCGATGACGTCATCATTTCGGCGATGAAGCTGGACTTGCTGCCGTTTCTGGACGACGACACGACCGTATTGAGCGGTGAAATCAGGCGCTGGCGCTATGCCGCGCCGGTTCGCATTTTCCCTGAACCGGTACTGCTCACGGCCATTCCGCTGGACGGTGAAGGGAACGCGGCGCTGGCCTTCGCAGGCGACGCTTTTGGCGAAGCGCGCGTTGAAGGGGCGTATCTCTCAGGCAGGGCAGCGGCGCACAAGCTGGCGGCCTTCAGCCCCTAACCACTTCCGAAAGAAAGCTCACCCCTCTCCCCTCTCCACACGCGGAGAGGGGAGAGGGGAAAAACCCAGGCGCGGCGCGCTGCCTAGTTCAGCGTTTTGCCGCGGAAAATCCGCTGATAGGCGGTGCCAGCCGTATTATCGGCCAGGTAGGCGATATTCGCGCCGCTAAACGGTTTGGGCGTGACGCCAAAGACCGGCTCCAGGGCATTATCGGGCGTCACGTTGGGCGCTTTCAGCAGTTCAAGCAGCGTACGGTTGACCGGGGTGCCGGGGAGCAGCCATTCCATCAGCGTAACCGGGACTTTTAGCAGCCAGGTGGGCGCATTAAACAGCCAGCGCCGCGCGTTCATCGCCTGCAGGGTGCGGCGCTCGATCTCTTCCAGCGTCAGCACTTCTGGCCCGCCGAGGTCGTAGGCATGCTCGAAAGTGGCAGGGTCATCCATCGAGCGCACGATAGCCGTGACCACATCATCCACCGAAACGGGCTGAAACAGGGATTTGCCGCCGCCAATCTTCGGGAAGATGAGGGGCGTAAGGCGCACGAGGCGGGCAATCGAATTGAAGAACTCATCCTGCGGGCCGAAGATGGCCGACGGGCGGACAGTCGTCCACTGCATATTCGAGGACGCCACGTACTCCTGAGCGCGGCCCTTGCTGCGCAGGAAGCGCGAGAAGTGATCTGACGCGGCACCGTTCTGGCTGACGTAAATGAAGCGGCGCACGTTGGCGGCTTCGGCGGCATCCACGATATGGATCGTGCCCTGATAGTTGACATCCTCGTAGGTGGCGCTGCCCTTCTCGATGGCAACGGCCACCGTGTGTACCACCGCCGACACATCACGCATTAAAGGGGCAAGGCTGGCCCGGCTGGTCACGTCGCCAGCGACGATCTCAACCTTCCCTTTCAGGTCGCCCAGCCGGATTTTGGCCTTTGCGGTATCGCGTACCATAGCGCGCACCGGCTTACCCTCGGCCACGAGACGGCGCACGACATTGTTACCCACAAAACCGGCCGCGCCGGTGACTAAAATCGCCATGTGACTTTCCCCTCGTACATCATTGCGTTCGTCAGATTGGCGGAGAGTGTAGTCCGAAACTCGCCGCTCGTCACCGGGTTCGCATCAGGGAACGGAGATCATTCCCAATTCGAGCGCGTCGCCGCCGGTCGAAACAGGCAGGCGTTCCTTGGGCGGATCGAGCGCGTACAGCCCAGCGATGAGCCGGTATTCACCCGGCGGCAGGTTTTCGGGAAGGAAGAGCGCGTGGCGGTCGGTCACTGGCTGGCCCGCCGTCCAGGTCGTCGTCAGCGCCAGCCCACCGCCCGGCTCACTGTCACGCTGGGCGACGAGCTGGCCGCTGGAGTCGAGCAGCTGCACGAAAACCTTGTAGCGCGTGTCGGGGGATGTGGCGGCTTCCCACGTGAACTGAACCTGGAGCGCATCACCGGGCGCGGCTCCAGTGGCACTCAATTCGCAGTTGACCAGCGTGATCTGCTCGCCGAACGTCACAGCGGCGGGGCAGGCTTCGGTCAGCGGCGCGGGCATGAAGTGCAGCGCCAGACGCACATCGCCGAACCACTGTTCGCCCGCCTCGAACGCACCGGCATCCAGTGATGTCTCGACCACCCGGTTCGGGTCGCGTTCGGCCTCGCCCCAGAAGACCGTCCAAGCGCGCTCGTACTGCGCCAGGATCGCTTCGACGGCGGCGCGCGTTTCGGCGTCGTTTCCGCCAAGGCCGGGCGGCAGCAGATAGACCGGCGCAGCGCCGGTGTAGTAGTACGCAAAGACCTCGTTCTGGTTCGGCGCGTCGAGGATGACCGCATCGCCCGGCCGCAGCCGCGCTTCGATGGAAGCTGCAATCGCCCGGTAATCGGCCCGCTGCAGGGCGGGGTCACTGTAGAGCGCGGGCAGATTGAGCGCCATCACGCCGGCCATCCAGGCGAAGGCGCCGACTGCCGCCGCGCGCGACACCCGCCGCAGCAGTACGGGCGAACCGCCGCCCCGCACGGGACGCAGATTCCAGAGCACCCACAGGCCGCGCGCCAGCCACAAGGCTAACCCGACCTGGCTGGCGATGAGGAACTTGAGGTTCTGCGGGCGATAGAGGCCAGCCGCCAGAAACACGACGACCGGCACGATGACCCACAGCACCGGGACGAGCGTGCGCCAACGGCCATCGGCGCGGCGGTCGGCGTCAAGCAGGCCGAAGACGAGCACGACAAACGGTATGGCGAGGGCGGCCCCCTGCGCGGTTGGCCCATAGGCGAGCCAGACGCTGATGGCGCGCAAGGCTTCGGCAATGGCGGCCGGTTCGCCGGTACCCGGCCAGTTCGTCACTTGCGCCCAGGCCGTCGCCGCCAAGGGCAGGAACAGGATTGCGCTGAGGGCCAGCGACCCGGCGTACAGGCCGAGCAAGCGCATGATAACCGGCCGTTCGCGGCGGCGCTGAACCAGCGCGATCAGCACCAGCAGCCCCTGCGCCGCTATCAGCAGCGGATAGGCGTACTGCGTGTACAGTCCGGCGGCGTTGAGCAGGCCGAGGGCGACTGCCCAGCGCCCGCTGCGCTTCAGCACCAGCCCAGCCAGCGCCCACATCCCGGCGGCACCGAGCAGGGCGAGCAGCGCATACATGCGGGCTTCTTGCGCGTAGTAGATGCTGAAGGTATTGAGGGCGACCAGCAGCGCGGCGGCCAGCCCGGCCCAGACACCATACAAGCGGCGGCCGAGCGCCAGCGCGAAAGCGACACTGAGTACACTGGCCAATGCCGAGAGCGAACGGAGCGCGAACTCGGAGTCGCCAGTGAGCGCCTTCCAGCCGGCCAGCAGCCAGTAGAAGCCCGGCGGGTGAATGTCGCGTGCGGCGTGTTCGGCGATGGCGGACAGCGAGCGCCCGGCCTGCACGACGCTGTTGCCCTCGTCGTTCCACAGGGACTGCGCGCCCAGCTCGTGAAAGCGCAGACCCGCCGACAGCAGCAGCACGGCCACGCCAAGGGCCAGCGGCAGCCAGCGTGGAAGACGGATGCTCATCGCCGCCGCCAGCGCCATGCGCGCCACTGGATGAGCGCCAGCACGGCCAGGCCCACCGCCGCCAGCGCCAGCGCGGCCGGGTTCATCAGCCGGATGGCGTCATCGAGCGTGAAATCGGCCACGGTAATTTGGTCAAGCAGGAACGGCGAGGCGCTGGTGAGCGTGACGGTGTGCTGCCCGCTGAGCAGCGAGGACGCGATGGTGGTCTCTGTCCAGCTGGCCTCGCCTGGCGCGTATTCGGCGGCGGGCTGACCATCCACCATCACCACCAGCGGCGAATCGCCCTGCCAGCGCACGGAGACGCTGCGCCCCTGCGCCGTGAAGGCGGCGTTCGAAGCGCGGACGGCCTCATCAAACTGCGCGCCGTCCACTGGTTCCAGCGCCGCCGCCTCGTTGAGCGTCACTGCCCAATCTTCAGCCTGATGCACACCCCGGTAGAGCGTTGGCTCCAGCCCGGTGAGGTAGGCCTTCAGCGAATCGTAGATGGGCAGCGGCGTGAAGTCGGGCTCGACCATGCGGAAGTAATACCAGGACTGATCGCGCTCGTAATCGGCCGGGCGCTTGAAGAACCAGTAGGTCATGACGCCCAGCCACGGCCACTCCTCCTGCGCGCGCTGATAGGCCAGCGGCATATAGGCGGCCGCCTGCTCCGGCGTGACGACGCCGTAGTTTTCGCGCCCGCTTACGTCATCCGGCACTTCCGGCGAGTCAATCGGGTTCCAGGCCGCCTCGGTGATCCAGACGGACTTGGCGGCGTCACCGTTCGCGACCATCGCATCGCGCAGGTACTGCGGGCGGCTGAAGTTGAGCGTGAACGGGCGCAGACGGTGGTCGGTGGGGCCACTGAAGAAGCCATAGCCCTGCACGGCCAGCGCATCAAAGCAGGCACCCGCCCCAGCGTCGTACATACGCTGCAGAAAGATAAGGTCGCTCAGATCGCGGCCAGTGAGCGCCACGGTTGGCGACAGCGCGCCGCTGAGAACGGTGATGTTGGGGTCTACCGCCTTAAGCGCATCGTAGGTGCGGCACAGCAGCTCGGTGTAGGCTTCCGGGTTGACGGCCTGCTCGCCCCATTCCGGGTAGATATTCGGTTCGTTCCACACCTGCCAGGTGGTGATGCGGCCTTTGTAGCGTTCGGCGGTTGCGGCGGCGAAGTTGACGAAATCCTGCACATCGGCGGGCGGCGCAAAGTTGCCGGGCGTAGTTTGCGCCCAGGCCGGCGGATTATCGAGACGGCCCAGCACACTCAGCCCGTACTGATCGGCGAGATCCACGATCTGATCGTACTTGGCCCAGGCATCCACGCCGTTCGGGTCGTTACGGCGGTCGGTGAAGTCACCGCGCCCGTGAATCTCGATGTCTTCCCAGACGAACTGCTGGCGGATCCAGTCGAAGCCGGCATCGGCGATCATGCGCACGATCTGCTCGCGCTTTTCCGGCTCGACTTCCTGTTCGAGGAAGGTGTTGACGCCGAACGGACTGACGCTTGCCCCGTTCACCGGAACGTCTGGCCGGGTATCCGGCGGCAGGCGCGTGGCGTTGCCGAACAGCTCGACCATGCCGCGCAACTGGGCGAGGGGTCGTTCTTCGCCGGTGAGTGACCAGAAGGCGTGCCATGCCAGCCCGCGATTGGCGAGATCGAGGGCCAGCGGTACCGAGAAAGCCAGCGCGGCGAGGCAGAGGACAAGGAGAACGCGCCAGCGGCGGCGGGAGTGGACAGGCGTGGGGTTCATGGGGGGTGATTATACGCGATAGCCGCGCGAATGCGGTGTGGGCGAGGGGAGGAATGGCCGGTGTCACCTGAGGCAAGGGACTACGCATGAGCCGCATAAGGTTGGGGGGGTGTGCCGGGCTACGCCTGAGGCTGAAGCCGGCTTCAACAACGGGCTTCAGCCCATTGGTACCTCACGCAAGGGGCTAAAGCACCCTTGTTGAAGAAGCCGGGGTCAACCTCAGGCGCAGCAAGGCCATTCCCGGCTGGTTGCTTCTCATCCTGTTCGATTTCATTTCAAATCAGGCGCAACTTTCAGCTTCTTTCCAGATTGCCCGTAACCTTTTCGCGGTTTTCGCGTCTTCACCGGTGTCGGGCAATTGCACGTGCACGACATTATGAGACGCTGAATACAGCAAAGGAACTCCACGCATGAACATTATCCATCCTGCACGCCGTCCCGTTCTTCTTGCCCTGCTCGTGCTGGCTCTGCTGGCCGCCGTGCTGCCCGCCGCCGCGCAGGCCACGCCGACCTCCACGCCACTGCCGATTACCGCGCCGCTGCCAGTTCCGGTGGCCACCTTCGAGTTTGAGGGCTTCGTCGAAGCTATCGGCCCAGGGACGATCACGGTCAACGGACTGACACTGGATACCAGCCGGGCCTATGTGAAGGGACGCGCCGCTGCCCTCGGCGATGCAGTCAAACTGGAGGGTGTGCTGTCGAACAGCGGCCAGATGGTGGCCTACGAACTGCGCGTGGTGGATCCGGCGCGGCGCGACCTGCGGCCGGGTGAGCTTGAGTTGGTGGGCATGCTGACGGCTATGACGCAGAACCGGCTGACGATTGGCGGGCTGCCGATGGACGCCACGAATGCCGAGTTCGGCAGCGGCGTCGGCATCGGCCAGCTCGTCAAGGTCCATGCCACGCTCAACGCTCAGGGCCAGTGGGTCATCCGCGAAATCGAAGTGGCTTCAGCCGATGACAGCGACGGTGAGTTCAAGATCACCGGCACGATCAGCGAAATGGGCGACGGCTACATCGTGGTCAACGGCCAGCGCATCAGTATCGCGAACGCCGAAATCGAAGGGCCACTGGCGATCGGCGCACTCGTCGAGGTTCACCTGCTCTTTGTAGACGGCCAGTGGGTGGCCAGCGAAGTTAAACTGGAAGATGGCGAAGATGACAGCGATGACGATCAGGACGACGACAGCGATGACGACGCTGACGATGATCAGGACGACAGCGACGATGATGACGACGATCACGGCGATGATCACGGCGATGATCACGGCGATGATCACGACGACGACAGCGACGATGACTAGCCGCTCGCGGCCCGTTAACCACTGGTTCGCGCTAAACTGAAGGCAGAGGCGGCCATGCAGCAGGATCACGCAGTGGCCGCCCTGTCCCGCCCATTGCCTGGCCTGGCCGGCCACCCGGCGAAGGCTCATCACCCGATGCTGCTGATCACCCTGCCTGACCTGAATGAGGACGACCAATTGCTGGCTGCTGCGCGACGTGGCAGCCCGGCCGCCCTTTCCGCCATTTTCGAGAGCTACTTTGAGCCAGTGTTCAGCTTCATTCGCCTGCGCGTGGACGATGCGGCATTGGCTGAAGACCTGGCGAGCGAGGTCTTCGTTCGGCTGGTGACGGTGCTGCGTCAGCGGCGGGGGCCGCGCTCCAGCCTGCGCGGCTGGCTGTTCCAGGTGGCGCGCAATCTCGTCAACGATCACTACCGGGCGCGCAAAGGGTTCACCGAAAGCGCGCTCGACGAATGGCTGCCCGGCCCGCAGGATGATGACCCGGAACTACATGCCATTCGCGCTGCGACGGCCGAGCAAACGCGCCGCGCCCTGCGCACCCTGCCACCCGAACAGCAGGAAGTCCTCATCCTGCGCTTCGCCCAAAGCCTGAGCCTGCAGGAGACTGCTGAACTCATGGGCAAGCAGGCGAACGCCATCAAGCAGTTGCAATTTCGGGCGATACAGGCGCTGCGCCGCGCTCTCGCCCCTTCGTTCACGGAGCCGGAACATGGCTGAGCGCGATTTACTCATCGAAGCGTTCAACGATTGCGCCGAACGGCTGCGGGCGGGCGAAAGCCTTGACGACTGCCTGCGACGCTATCCGCAGTACGCGGGCAAACTGCGGCCGATACTGCTTGGCGTCGAAGCCGTGGGCCGCGCCCGCCCGTCCGCTCATGAGGTCAAGCAGGCCCGGATGAGCGCCCGTTTCCGCTTCGAGGCGGCCCTGCAAGAGAAACCGGACAGGCGACGGGGAGGGCTGCTGAATCTGCGCTATGCGGCGGCGGCGGTCGCAGTACTCATCATCGGTGCCGGGGCGCTGACGGCACTCGCTCAATCTTCCCTGCCCGGCGATCCACTCTACGGCCTCAAGCGCGCTGGAGAACAGGCACTGACGGCCCTGGCCGGCTCATCGGACATGGAACGGCTGAACGAACGGCGGATTGCGGAGATTCAGGCGCTGGTGGCGGCTGGCCGCGCCGTAGCGGTGACTTTCGAGGGCGAGGTTGGCGCGCAGAATGGGCAGGACTGGCAGATCGAAGGCCTCGGCGTGACCGTTCCGGCGGACGCAGCGGGCGCAGGCGACACAAGAACCGGAGATCGCGTGCGGGTTTCCGGCTATACCACGCCCGGCGGCGAACTGGTTGCGGAATCGCTGCTGCTGCTCGAACGCGGTTTGCAGCCCCCCACCCCAACGGCCATCGCGCCGCCTACTCAGACGGCGCTGCCTTCGGCCACGCCTACGCCAACGGCCACGCCTACCGTGACCCCGACGCAGACGCTCACCGCGACGCCCACGCCAACGGCCACGCCTACCGTGACCCCGACGCGGACGCCCACGGCGGCACCAACACGGACGGCCACGCCACTCCTCGCCGCGCCAACCATCTCTCTCACCGACGATCACGACGGCGATTCCGATGACGACGAGCCGGACGACGATGATGCTGACCACTCAGGAAGCGGGGGTGGAGGCCACGATGACGGCGACGATGACGATGACGATTAGTGCGTTAGGAAACGCCAACCAACCCGCCGGTTGAGCGCCAACCTTCATGTGGACTATAATATAAGGTGCACGTGTCGACCAACAGGAGCTATCCAGCCATGAGTGACGAAACCGTCCAGACTCCGAATGGGACCGAAGCAGTCGAAGTCGAAGCACCCGCCAAGCCGAAGGCCGATCTGGGCCGCCAGGCGCTGAAAGTAGCCGAGCAGGCGCGTCAGCAATCCGCCAAAGGACTGCAGTCCGCCGCCGACAAGGTACGCAAGGAAGTTCGTGAGGGCGATGCTGACGAAGAGGCGATTCGCCGCGCCGACCAGCTCGCCGATAATCTGGAGAAGACCGCGCTGTATCTGAAGGAGAACACCGTCCCTGAGATGGGTGAACAGTTCGAGGCGCGCGTCAAGCAGGATCCGTACAAGGCGCTGATCATCGCCCTGGTCGTCGGGCTGGTGATCGGTTTCCTCTTCCCCAAGCCGAAGTTCCGCTAGCGATCGCCGTCTGGCAGGCCGCCAGCGCCAGCAGGTACAATCACGAACCGGGCATCCATTGCGCCCGGTTCGTCTTTTTCACACTGAGGTCTTGATGGTCAAGTTCATGATCCTCTTCCTACGGCCCGCAGACCCGGCCCGCTTCGAGGAACGCTACAACAATCTCCTGGCGCTCATCGAGCGAATGCCCTCGGTTCAGCGGCGGCAGGTCATCCATATACTAGGCTCGCCACTGGGGGAAACGCCCATCTCGCGCATCCTCGAAGTGTACTTCGACGATTACGCCACACTTGAGGAGTCTTTGAAGTCCCCGGCCGGGCAGGAAGCCGGGCGCGAACTGAACCTGTTACCCCGCGATGAATTCAACATGTTGTTCGCGGAAGTGTACGAAGAAGCGGGTGGCCGCACGGAGGCTTAGCCAGTCATGCAGATGCGAGCGTTGCAGCAGCGGATTGAGGCCGAGGGGCGCAACCTTGGCTCGGGCATTCTCAAGATTGACAGCTTGCTCAATCACCAGTTGGACCCGCAGTTGATGTACGAGATGGGCGTCGAAATTGGCCGCCGCTTCGAGAACGTCAAGGTAGACCGCATCCTCACCGCCGAAATCTCGGGCATTGCCCCCGCCCTGATGGCCGGTTACGCGCTCAATGTTCCGGTTGTTTATGCCCGCAAGATCAAGCCGATCACCATGTTTGGCCCGGTCTTCCTGGAAACCGCCCCCAGCCACACCAAAGGCGCTGAAGTCAACCTGCTGGTTTCGGCCGAGTTCATGCCGCCCGATGAGGATGTGCTGATCATTGACGACTTCCTCGCCTCGGGAAAAACGCTGCAGGCGCTGGCGCGGATTGTCGAAAGCGCGCGTTCGCGGGTGTCGGGGGTGGCGGTGGTGGTCGAGAAAACGTTCGAGGGTGGCCGCCAGTACATACTGGAGAAGGGCTACCACATGCCGATCGAGTCGCTCGTTCAGATCACGGGCATGGAGAACGGGCAGATTTCGTTTGCGGAGGAGTAGGTAGAGAGTACAAAGTAAAAAGCAGAAAGTAGCGCCCGGTGTGAAGAGGTGTGATTGGCGGAAGTAAGGCCCGGTAGCGCCCGAGTCTGAAGCCATCGGGCCATAGCTGCGCCTGCTGAAGCAGGCTTAAAAGCCCCGTTCACGGGGCGCAGCTACAGCCTGACGCCTTTAGGCTCAAGCGGCGATGACACACGCCATTACCCTTTTTCTTTCACCTCTTTTTCTTTGTACTGAAGGGCTTGCCATGTCCAACCCGCGCGCTGGCGGTATTGCCATCCTCGATTTCGGTTCGCAGTACACGCAGGTGATCGCCCGGCGGGTGCGTGAACTGGGCGTGTATGCCGAAGTGTTCGCGCCCGATGCGCCCGAGGCAACCGTAACCGGCCGCGATCCGCGCGGCTTCATTCTGTCGGGCGGGCCGTCGAGCGTTTACGAAGCGGGCGCGCCGCAGCTACCGGGCTGGCTGGCGCAGCGGGCGCTGGCTGGCGATGCCGCGCTGCTGGGCATCTGCTACGGAATGCAGGCGATGACGCACGCGTTCGGCGGTGTCGTCGCGCCGTCCAACGCCCGCGAATATGGACAGGCCGCGCTACGCCAAACCGCCAGTAGTCCACTGCTGCACGAACTGCCGGCCGAGCTGACCGTCTGGATGAGCCATGGCGACCGGATCGAACGGCCACCGGACGGATTCGCGCCGCTTGCCGTGTCCGGCAACTCGCCTTACGCCGCGATGGGCGATGTGGAACGGCGGCTGTACGGCGTGCAGTTTCACCCGGAAGTCGCGCATACGCCGCAGGGCGCGGCTATTCTCGCTAACTTCGTCTTCGGGGTGGCGGGGTGCGAGGCGCATTGGTCGCCTGCCGCCTTCATTGACGACGCGGTGGCCCGCATTCGCCAGCAAGTGGGGGCCGAGCGCGTGCTGCTGGCCCTCAGCGGCGGCGTGGACTCGGCGGTGGCGGCGGCCCTACTCCACCTGGCCATCGGCGCGCAGTTGACCTGCGTCTTCGTCAATACCGGCCTGATGCGGAAGGGCGAACCGGAACAGGTCACGCGAGTCTTCCGTGACCAGCAAGGCATCCCATTGGTGGCGGTGGACGCGACCGAGGACTTCTTCGACGCGCTGCGCGGCGTAAGCGACCCCGAACGGAAGCGCGTCATCATCGGCAAGCTGTTCGTAGACGTCTTCAGCGCCCAGGCCCGCGCCCTCGAAGCGGATGGCGTGCGCTTTCTGGCGCAAGGCACGATTTACCCGGATGTGATCGAAAGCGGGGCCAGCAGCGCGCAGGCCAAGGTCATCAAGAAGCACCACAACGTCGGCGGCCTGCCCCCGGATTTGCACTTCGAGCTGATCGAGCCGCTGCGCGACCTGTTCAAGGACGAGGTGCGGAAGGTGGGCGAGGCGCTCGGCCTGCCCGAGTCTATCGTCTGGCGGCAGCCGTTCCCGGGGCCGGGGCTGGCCGTACGCTGCCTGGGCGACTTGACGTGGGAACGCGTCGAAAAGCTGCGCGAGGCCGACGCCATCTTCACCGAAGAACTGGGCAAGGCCGGGCTGCTGCGCGGCGACACGGCGCAGGCCTTCGCGGTGCTGCTGCCGGTGCGCAGCGTGGGCGTGATGGGCGATAACCGCACCTACGACGAGGCCATCGCCCTGCGCGCCGTGACGACCGACGACTTCATGACGGCCGATTGGGCGCGGCTGCCGTGGGACGTACTGGCCCGCGCCAGCAGCCGGATCGTCAACGAGGTGGGCGGCGTCAACCGCGTGGTCTACGATGTGACGACCAAGCCGCCGGCGACGATTGAGTGGGAGTGAGGGGTTCAACCGGATGATTACGGCAGAACCACCGCCACACCCTCGCAACTCCCGGTTTCACTGACGACATCCGAACGCACCCACAGCCCCTCGCCGATGCGCCACCAGACGAACCCATCCGATCCGGTCGCCTGCCCGTCTACGACCGCAGAGATCCCGCCAGCCAACACCCCGGCGCGCTCGAAATCTGTTCCCGGCCCGCTTCGCTGGTTGACATCGCTGGTGCTGCTGACCGAACAGCCAGCCATACTGCCTGCGTTGCCGGCACGCGGCTGATCAGAGCCTGACGGTGTCGTTTGCGTCACACCTGCAGTCGAGGGAGTCGCATCCGCCGGAGCCAGCGGCTCATCGCCTTCGGCCAGCGTCAGAGTGTAGGAACTGCCTTCAGGCAAGTAGCGACTGGCGAGCAGCGGCACAAAGAAAGGCCCGGGACGGCCGGTCAGGTCGAACGTGGCAAAAGAGTCGCCTGCCGGATCCTCATTGACCGGATCAACCGTGCCGCCATCACCGTCTTTTAGACCCAACCACACATCGTACGAATCTGTTGTCCAGCCAAGTGTGACGGTTGTGTCTGGTTCGACATCCAGCGTGACGATGGACAACGTGTCATCGGGCGACTGAACCACACCGGCGACTGAGAAGCCCGGCGCGAGAACGGCCTCGTTGCGTACAAGCGTATCGCCGTCCTCCAGCACAAAAACGAAGGGTAGCTCACCTACATCCCCGCCGGGTTATACACCGCCAGACTATAAGGCGGTGGCCCAGACACACGGGTGACGGCCACGGTATAGGTAGTGTCGCCGCGCACATAGGTCGTACCAAAGGAGAAGTACTCGTCATATTCGCCGTTGGCGTCTTGCAAAGTCATGTTGACGTCTTCGCCAATCGTGGTTTCAACGCGCAGCGTCATCCATTGATCTTCTTCTGCGGGCGAAGTCAGGGCATAAAGCAGTGTCGTTCCGTCGAGTGTGGTTCCCTCAACGGGCTGCCCGAACTCAACCGTGTTTCCCCCCACAAAGAAGCTGGACAGCGACACTTCATACGTGACGCCTTCAGGGATGGTGGTCATATCATAGCGATAGGGCAGCTCCCCATCGCTGATGAACGAAATGCCGCCATTGAATGTGGCGTCGGAGAGTTCCGTTTCAATCGGAAGCCCGTTGGCATCCCGAATGACGCCAGGCTCGATGTTCAGCGCGCCAAAGTCACTCGTATCATTCAAATTACGCACCTGAAGCAGCATCGGCTGATCGGCGGGCAACTCCAGCGGAAAGGCCAGGAGTTGGTTTTCAGTCGGCGGTGTATTCACCTGTACCGTGTCTCCGGGCCGCAGAACCGGCTGAAGGACGATCTCAAGCCCAGTCTCATCAAGCAGACTAATGGTGAGGTCCTCATCCGAGAATGTGCCGCCATCCACCGTGTAAGGCAGCGGTCCTTCAAGCATATACTGCATGTAAACGACATTCTCGCGCTGAAGGAGCGCCGTTTGCAGCAACGGAGCGCCATCCCCATTCGTGGCGGTTGCAGAAATCTGCAAGCGGAAATCCCCGGCAGGTCTTTCCCAGCGAAGCGTCACAACGCTGCCCTGCTCGGCATCCAACTCATATTGGCCAAAGTTCCCCGAGCCAGGGTTGTGGGCCACCGTGACAGTGTCACCTACGGCGAGGGCAACAGGCTCCTGTGCGTGTAGCACAAGTCCGGACCAGGCAAGACTAAGCAGCGCCATCAAGACCACAGGCAATCGGCTACGCAGCATGTCCATGTAATCTCCCCTTAGAACACATTGATTAGCCAGGCTGAGTTGTTCTGGAGATGGTGAGGAAATTGCTGGTATTGGGTGGTTGCAGAGGAACCGCGGCAGCGTACCCGAGGAGATCACTGCAAGTCGTCTATAATCAATATATCATATTGTAGTTGCTTATATGCTACTGTCAATATCCAGCCCAAGCGGCAGGGCAGAGGGTGTACTTCTATCAGACAATAGAAATAGTGGGAGTGAGGAAGAAAAGAAGTTACGAGGTGAGCGTTACGAGTTACGGGTTTTGAGGGGCGAGGGGAGGACAGCGAACGCCGCGCCTCGTAACCCGTAACTTGTCACTCAGCCGATCAGGACGGCAACGGCGCGCGCTGCTTACGAGGCGGCGCGCCACTGCACGATGGGCGCCGTGGCGCACACGACGCGGCCATTGGCAATCGCCTGCACATTCCACGAGAAGCGGAAGCCCTCACCCAGCGCGCCAATACCGGTATCGCCGGAAAGGCGCGTGAACGGGCCAGGCGTGACGTATGACGCCACCAACCCACCGCCCCGGTCGAGATTGAAAACATTGACGCGGTAGTACTCGGCGCCCGGCGCTGCGTCCCAGTAGAAGGTGGTGCTGCTGTTCGACATTCCATCCAGCGGCGAGGTGGGCCGGAAGCCGAAACAGTTGACGAGCGGCACCGGCGGCGGAACGGTTACCGAACCGCCCGAAGGGATGACCACCTGCACCGGCGGAACACCGGGCACGTTAATGAAGATCGGTGTAGGGACATAGGACGGCAGGACGGATGCGGGTGGCGTAACGACCGGCAGCACCACCGCGCCCGGGCACGGGATGCGCAGCACCTGCCCGGCGTAGATCACGTTCGGGTTAGCGATGCCGTTGGCCGCGATGATCGCCCCCATCGAGGTGCCGTAGCGCAGCGAGATGCGGAACAGGTTTTCACCGCGCTGCACGACGTGGGTGACATCCGGGCCGCAGGTTTGCGCGGTGGGCGCAGCCACCGCCATCAGAGGAAGCGCGAGCGCCACAGCCAGCACGATGATGAGAATCCGGCGCATGAGCTAATCCTTTTCGCGGCGCAGGGCCGCCGTGAGCGAACAGATCTCCTGTCCTTAGTGTAAGGAATGTTGTTACGTTCTGATGGTTCGAATGCTGTATGTGCTTGTGTAGAAATACCTATTGTGAAGCGCGCGAAACTGGCGGCAATCTCCCCCTTTCGCACGCCGAAATGTTGTTATAATCCGGCCGTTCCGTGGCTCCCAAGACCCTGCACGGCTGGAAGTGAAAACCGGTGGAGAACCTCCCCATACTATGGCCATGAACCTCGACCTGAGTGGTTCCAGCTCTTTCAACCGGCGGGAGAAGCGGAAGGGCTTTCTGCTCGCGCTTCCAGCCATCATCTATCTCGGCGTCTTCTTCGTCATCCCGTTGATTTTCGTCTTTATCATCAGCTTCATGACGCGCGGCAGCGGCCGGGGCGATGAAGGCTTCTACACAATGCCATTCACGCTGCGCGCCTATCAGGACGCGGTTGGCGCGATCTACGGGCCAGTTATCCTCGACTCGGTTTGGATCGCGTTCATCACGACCGTCTTCTGCCTGCTGCTCGGCTACCCGCTGGCCTTCTTCATCGCCACGCGCAAGTCGAAAGCCCGGCAGCAGTTCGCGCTGTTCCTCGTCATTCTGCCCTTCTGGACCAACTTCCTGGTTCGTACGTACACCTGGCGCATCATCCTCGGCAACGAGGGCCTGATCAACAGCCTGCTGCAAGGCCTTGGGCTGACCAGCGCGCCGATTCAGATGCTGAATACCGATTTCGCCGTCCTCGTCGGCCTGATTTACGGCTACCTGCCGTTCATGGTGCTGCCGATTTACGCCTCGGTCGAGCGCTTCGACTTCCGGCTGGTGGAGGCGGCTTACGACCTGGGCGCGAACGACTGGAAGGCCTTCTGGCGCGTCGTGCTGCCGATGACGCTGCCGGGCGTAGTGGCTGGCATGATCCTCGTCTTCATCCCGGTTATCGGCGCGCTCGTTACGCCGGAACTGCTCGGCGGCACGCAGGGCATCATGATCGGTTCGCTGATCCAGAACCAGTTCCTGAAATCGGGCGGCAACTGGCCGTTAGGGGCCGCCATTTCGGGCGTCATGATGGGCTTCGTGATGATCGCGCTCATGATGTATGCGGGCCTCACCCGGCGGAGGAGCTAAGGCCATGGCCAGCACCACGACCCACCTTCCACCACGCCCGGAACTCCAGATTGACCAGGGCCAGATACGGCGCGATATGGCCGCCCGCCGCGTGGGCAAGCTGTTCACGCTCACGCTGGCGCCAATGGCCGGTTACTTCTTCCTGTGGGCCCCGATTGCTCTGCTCGTGATTTTCTCGTTCAACGACTCAAAATCGCTGGCGCGCTGGGAGGGCTTCACCCTGCAGTGGTACGCCAACATCTTCAACAACGTGGTGGGCGGCGACGCGACGTTCTCGACCTCGAAGATGCTTGAGGCGCTGGAAACCAGCTTCATCGTCGGCATCAGCGCCACGCTGATCTCGACCGTCATCGGCACAATGGTCGCGCTAAGCCTGGTGCGCGGCAACTTTCCGGGCAAGCGCTTTCTGGACGGCCTGCTCTTCCTGCCAGTGGTCATTCCGGAAATCACCCAGGGCCTGTCACTGCTGATCTTCTTCAACGCGATTTTCAGCTTCGTGAACGGAACGACCGGCCTGTCGATTCAGCGCGGCCTGGCGACGATTGTCATCGGCCACGTGGTGTTCTCGATCTCGTTCGTGGCGATTGTCGTTCGAGCGCGGCTGGCCGACATGAACCCGCGCTTCGAAGAGGCCGCGCAAGACCTCGGCGCGAACGCCTGGCGCACGTTCTGGCGGATCACGTTCCCGTTGATCCTGCCCGGCATCATCGCTGGCGCGCTGCTGGCCTTCACCCTGTCGCTGGACGACTATGTGGTGACCATCTTCATGAAAGGCGTCGGCGGCGATACGCTTCCGGTGTTCGTCTTCGGCTTGCTTAAACTGACGGTGACGCCGGAGATCAACGCGATTTCGGCGCTCATCCTCGTCATGTCCACCGCCCTGGTCAGCATTTCTCTGTTCTTCCAGGGGCGGGGCAGCGGGCGCGTTGGCGCGTGATCTTGTACACGCGGGTCTGTTGCGCCAGAATCAAGATTCAAGCGAAGGCGGCTGACCGCCGCCAACCTTGTGAGTTTTCGTGGCAGCTGGTTACAAGGGAGGTTTGTAATGCGTAAAGTGATGTGGCTGGCGGTAATTCTGGCCGTGTTGGTGGGTCTGCCGGTGGCGGCCCAGGAAGCGACCGAGGCCGTGCAGGAACCATGGACGTGCCCGGATGGATTTCAGGGGCAAACTCTGAGTATCTATAACTGGTCCACTTATGTGGCTGAAGACACGATCGCCAACTTTGAGGCGGCCTGCGGCGTGACGGTGGAGTACAGCATTTACGGCAGCAACGAGGAAATGGTGGCTATCATGCGCCAGGGCAACCCTGGCTATGATCTGGTCGTGCCGACCGACTACATGGTGGCCCTGATGATCGCGGAGGGTCTACTGTCGCCCCTCAATCGCGAATTGATCCCCAACTTCGCCAACCTCGACCCCACCCTGATTGACAAGGGTTTCGACCCCGGCAATGTTTACAGCATCCCCTATCAGTGGGGTACGGTGGGCTTTGGCTACAATGTCGAGAAGGTCGGCGAGCTGTCCACGTGGGCCGAAAGTTTCGCTTACGCTGGCCCAGTGGCCTGGCTGGAAGACGCGCGCGCCATGTTCGGTGTGGCGCTGTCAATTCTCGGCTACGATCCCAATTCGAGCAACCCGGATGAAATCACCGAAGCCCGCGACTTCCTGCTCGCCAATGGCGCGAATGTCGTCGCCATCGCCGCCGATGACGGCCAGGCGCTGCTTGCCAGCGGCGAAGCCGACATTGTGGTCGAGTACAGTGGCGACATCTTCCAGATCATGGCCGAAAATCCGGACAAGTTCAACTACGTCATTCCGGCTGAGGCGGCTCTCTTCTGGCTCGATAACATGGTCATCCCGACCGGCGCGCCCAATCCCGATCTGGCCGCCGTCTTCATGGACTACATTCTCGACCCGCAGGTGGGCGCCGATATCTCCAACTACACGGCCTTCGCCAGCCCGAACATGGCTTCGATTGAACTCGGCCTGATTGACCCGGAGCTGCTCGCCAACCCTGGCATCTACCCGACCGAGGAGACGCGCCAGAACCTGTTCATCATCGAGGACAATCCCGAAGGTGAGCAACTGATCAACGATGCCTGGAACGAGCTGAAGATTTTCCTCGGCTAGGCGAACGCAATACCTCTCACAGCCGGGGCGCGGTCAACCGCGCTGCGCCCCGGCTGTGTGCGACGCGGGCAGGTTCACCGGGCAGACGAGGAAATATGGCCACGCAAACCAATCATGAAGTGGACATTGAACTCCGCAATGTCATCAAGGAGTTTCCCGGGCGCGGCGGCGAAGCCGGACTGCGCGCCGTGGACAACGTTTCAATGTCCATTTACCGGGGCGAGTTCTTCGCCATGCTCGGCCCCAGCGGCTGCGGCAAAACGACCACGCTGCGCATGATTGCCGGCTTCGAAGACCCGTCATCGGGCGAAATCCTGCTGCGCGGCAAACCGGTGCAAAACGTACCACCCTTCCACCGCCCGGTGAACACCGTCTTTCAGGACTATGCGCTCTTCCCGCATATGACCGTGCTGCAAAACGTCATGTTCGGTTTGCAGATGAAGGGCGTGAAAAAGGACGAAGCCCGTGACCGCTCGGTGCAGGCGCTGGAGATGGTTAAGCTGACCGGCTTCGACCGCAAGCCGCGCCAGATGTCGGGCGGGCAGCAGCAGCGCGTGGCGCTGGCCCGCGCCCTCGTCAACCAGCCGGAAGTGCTGCTGCTGGACGAGCCGCTTGGCGCGCTCGACCTGAAGCTGCGCAAGGAGATGCAATACGAGCTGGCTTCGATGCAGGAGCAGCTAGGCATCACGTTCATCTACGTGACGCATGACCAGGAAGAGGCGATGACGATGGCCGACCGCATCGCGGTGATGGATAAAGGCACGGTGCTGCAATCCGGGTCACCGGATGATATTTACGAAACACCGCGCACGCGCTTCGTGGCTGACTTCATCGGCGAAACCAATTTCGTGGTCGGCAAGTATGTGGGGATGTGGGAGCGTTTCGCCCAGGTCGAAATCTCGGAAGGACTGGTGATCGAAGCCGGCATAGATGGCGACGAACTCCAGGCCGGCCAGGAGGTGACGGTTGCCATCCGGCCGGAGAAGATGAACCTGTTCGCCATCGAGGGCCTCGTCAAGTACCCGGACGGCACGTCTGACCAATCGGCCGACTACAAGGCGCGGCTACTGAAAGACCCGGATATTGATATGGTTGAGGGCAAGGTGATTTACGTCAACTATATCGGCACCGACACGCGCTACATCGTCGAAGTCGGCCAGGGCATCCAGATGGTGGCCCGCGTGCAGAACTTCGGCCTGCGCTCGGAAACTTTCTACGACATCGGCCAGAAGGTCAATGTGTTCTGGGACGCCGAAACCGCCCGCGTGTTGACGCGCTGACGATGGGCTTGGCCCCTGTCGTATCATGGGTGCAGCTCAAGCCGCTGGCCGCCGCGTGGAAACGAGGCGAACCGGCGGTTTCGCTTTCTCTTGACCTGAACCTCAGCCAGTCCAGCGGGGAACTCAGCGACGATGGCATGCATTTGGAGGCCGGTCTGCTGCCGTGGGACGCCATTCAGGATGTGCTGGATGACGAGAACGGCTGTTTCGAGCTGCTTTCGACCGGCAACGATGGTCTGCTGAAGCCGGACAAGATTCAGGTCTTCTCGCCAGCTACGCGCCGCCACTGCAGCCTGTACCCCACCGAAACGAGCGCCCCTACCCTGCTCATCGCCGGTTTTCCGATGCACCGCATCAAGGACACCGACCCGATGCTGGATACGAAGGCCAAAATCCGCGCCGCCGACCCGCGCGGCGTGCTGCTCGATACCTCGATGGGGCTGGGGTATACGGCCATCGCGGCGGCGAAACGGGCGCAGCGCGTCATCACGCTCGAACTCGACCCGGCAGTGATGGAGGTGGCGCAGCGCAACCCGTGGAGCCTGGAGCTATTCTCGCTGCCCAACATCGAGCGCCGCCTTGGCGACAGCAGCGAACTGATTGACGAGTTCGACGACGCCATGTTCGACCGCATCCTGCACGACCCGCCGACGCTGGCACTGGCCGGCGACTTGTACTCCGGCGCGTACTACCGCGAACTGTACCGCCTGCTCAAACGCGGCGGACGGTTGTTCCACTACATCGGCGACCTGAACAGCCCGTCTGGCCAGCGCACGTCACGCGGGGTCATCGAACGGCTGGGCGCGGCTGGTTTCCGCAATATAGCCAAGCGGCCAGAGGCGTTCGGCGTGATCGGGTTCAAGTAGGATGAGAAGTTGAAAGTTGAAATAGGAAATTATCGAGCGAGAGATCGGTTGGAAAGCGGGACAGTGACAGGCTTCAGTCTTCTGCCGCCTCAAGCAGGGGGTTAAAGCACCCCTGTTGAGCAAGAAAGACGGCGTCCGTTCCGCTGCTCAGGCTCAGGCAATTTCATACCTCGCGTTTTGTAGTTACGCCTTATGTGGAATGAAATCGCATGGTACAAGAAGAAACGAGCGGGGAAATGCCTCGCATCGCCTGAGGCTGAAGCCGTCAGGCTTTAGCTGTGCCGGCTGAAGCCGGCTTGAAAGGCCCCTTCAGGGGTCACAGTCCTAGCCTGACGGCTTCAGCCTCAGGCGTAAAAAGGCATACGCTCTCTCAACTCACGGCGATAGACCTTGTTTTTCATTTCACATTAGGCGTTACTTTGTACTTTCTACTTGTGTTCACTGAGATCCGGCCATGATCCAACGGCTTCGATTGCTGATTTTGCTGGCCTTGTTGCCGGGCGTTTTCGGGGTGAGCGCGGGAGGGGAGTTGCCGGCGTTTCCGGGGGCCGAGGGTTTCGGGGCGGTGGCCAGCGGCGGGCGGGGTGGCGCGGTCATCACCGTCACCAATCTCGACCCATCTGGCCCCGGCTCACTGCAGGAGGCGCTCGACACGCCCGGCCCGCGCACCATCGTCTTCGCCGTCAGCGGCGTGATTGACAGCGCAATCTTTGTCCGGCAGGGCGACGTCACCATCGCGGGGCAGACTTCGCCGGGCGGCATTACGGTGCGCGGCATCATCTGCGACGGCCACTACGACATGGACGACTGCGACAACGTGATCATCCGGCACCTGCGTTCGCGCCCGGCCGCCTACCTGGGCGATGAGGATGAGGCTGCGTCGGATGATGCGCTGCGGCTGGATGGCGTCGAGGACGTGATGATTGACCATCTGTCGCTGGCCAACGCCAGTGACGAGGCCGTACAAATCTCGATGGCGCGCAATGTCACGATCCAGCATACGATTCTCGGCGAAACGGTGGGCGGCCATCATCGCCTGGGCGGGATGCTGATCAACTATTCGCACAGCGAACGCCCACAGGATCGGCTGACCATCCATCACAACCTCTGGTATCGCATCACTGAACGCCTGCCGGAGATTTCGTGCGAACTGACGCGCGGCTTTGGCGAGGACGATGCGCCAGAGCTGCCCACTTTCTGCACCGAACAGCCGCTGAATATCGAGATTTCCAGCAATCTGGTGTGGGACCCCGACAGCGTCGTGACGTTCAACCCCGCCGTTTATGGGTTATCCGATGAACTGCCCGGCGACTTCACTCTGAACCTGAACTACGTGGATAACTTCTTCTACGTGCGCCCGGACTTCCCGTATGGGATGCTGGCCGGTGAATTCGGCAGCGCGCCGCATAATGCCACCTTTCTGAGTGGCAACGGGATGAATATCTACCCGGATTACGCCGACACGCAGCTCATCTACTGCTGCGATGACTTCGACCTGTACCATCCCAATCCCGAACCGTTCGCCGGACAGCTACTGGCCGAACGGCATCCGTTCCCGCCCGTCAGTATCACGGACACGGCTGACCTGACCGGCGAAATCGTCAGCAATGTGGGCGCGTTTCCGCGCGACCCGATGGATCGGCGGTATGTCGAAAGCCTGCTCAGCGGGGTCATCCCGGATATACCGCACGACCGCCCGGCCGCTGACGATGCATTGGCGCTGGCCTTCGACCCGCAGAATCCGCCGCCTGCGCCAGTGGATAGCGACCTGGACGGTATGCCCGACGCCTGGGAAGCAGAGCGCGGCCTCGACCCGGCGGTTCAGGATCACAATGGGACGGCGCTTTCAGGCGAGGGCTACACCAACCTGGAGGTCTATCTGAATGAACTGGCCGAACGACTCGTTCAGAATGGAACGTGAAATGCACGGCGCGCAAACTTGTAGTGCGCAGGAATCGAGAGTACAAATCGCAACTTGCTGCGTTCAACATCCACCCGGGGGCTACCGATGAAATTCCGCCTGAGTAACCCGCTGTACTATCTGGTCGTCTTTGCGATTGCGGCCATCATCGCTGAAGTGGCCCATGCCGACCCCGTCATCATCTTCGTGCTGGCGGCGCTCGGCCTGATCCCGCTGGCCAAGCTGATTGGCGACGCAACCGAAGAACTGGCAGTCTACACCGGCCCGAAGGTGGGCGGCCTGCTCAACGCGACGCTCGGCAATGCCGCCGAACTGATCATCAGTATCTTCGCCATTCAGGCCGGGCTGCTCGATTTGGTGCGCGCCTCGATAGCCGGCTCGATCATCGGCAACCTGCTGCTGGTGCTGGGGCTGGCGCTGTTCATGGGCGGCATCAAGAACGGCCTGCAGCGTTTCGACCGCCACACGGCCGCTATCAACGCCACACTGCTGATCCTGGCCGTCGTCGTGCTGGCCATTCCGTCACTGTTCGACCCCGCACTGGCCATTACACCCGATAACGAACTGCTGTTCAGCGAGGGCGTCGGCCTCGTGTTGATCATCCTCTACGGCCTGCACATCGTCTACTCGTTCACCGCACATCGTCTGCCAAATCATCATGCCGTCGAGGGAGCGGGCGTCGTGATCAAGGAACCTGTGGAGACTCACAAAGCCAAGTGGACGCTGCCGTTCGCGGCCGTCGTGCTGCTGCTGGCGACCGTGGGTACGGCGCTGGTTTCGGAAGCGCTGGTGGGCGCGGTGGAGCCGGTCACCGAACAAATCGGCCTGAGCCAGATTTTCGTCGGCCTGATCCTCATCCCGCTGGTCGGCAACGTTGCCGAGCATCTGGTGGCGGTACAGGCGGCCATCAAGAACAAGATGGAACTGAGCATGGCGATTTCGCTCGGTTCGAGCATTCAGGTCGCGCTGTTCGTCGCGCCGGCGCTGGTGTTTATTTCGCTGCTGTTCGGCGAACGGCTGCTGCTGGTGTTCAACAACTTCGAACTGATTGCCCTGATCGGCGCGGCGATCATCGCCGCCTTCATCGCGCAGGACGGCGAGTCGAACTGGCTGGAGGGGGCGATGCTGCTGGCCGTTTACCTGATCATCGCTTTCGCATTCCTGTTGCTGCCCGAGGCGGCGATGGGAACGCCGATTCATCCGTAGGGCGGGGCGTGGGCTCTCAAAACGTGGCGCTGTGCCTGTGCTGGCGCGTCTGCTATCATGCGTGCCGAACTTTGGAGCGCAACCGGCCCAACCGCCCCGTTGTCTGAAAGCGAATTGCTCGTGCAGATCGAGTGGCGAAACGTCCTGCCCGTCCTGATCTCCATCGGCGTCATCCTGCTGGTCGCGGTGCTGCGCAACTACTCGCGCACCGTGGCGGCGATCACCGCCACCATGCCGATCAACATCCCGCTGGCGATCTGGATCGTCTACAGCGCGGCGCCGAACGACAAGGCGGGGATGATCACGTTCAGCGAGGGCCTGGTGCTCGGCCTGATACCGGCATTCGCGTTTCTGGCGGTGGTGTGGCTGGCCGCCCGCGCCGAATTGGGCTTGCCAGTCATGATTGGCGGAGGATATGTGGCATGGGGTATCTGCCTCGGCGTGCTGCTCGTCCTGCAGCAAGTGCTGAAAAAGTAGCCCTGCCGGCCGCCATTTGCCAACCCTGAGGACGAAAACTCATCGTGCGCAGCCTGCAATCCATGTCTGTACCGCAGCGCCGGTTCATCTGGCTCACCTTCTTCGTTGGAGGGCTGCTGCTGCTGGTCGCCCTGTTCATCCTGCTCTCGTTCGGCAGCCTGAACAGCGCGAGCCGTAAGCCAGGCACGCCCTTGCTGCCCGGCGTAACGGTACGCGAGTTCGCGGCACTGCCGGACGACGATGCCTATCCACCGGCGGTGGCTGTGAGCGCGGACGGAACCGTCTACACCGGCAGCTTCGCCAGCGGAACGGTGTGGGCTATCTCGCCCGACGGGTCGCAGATCATCGAAGTGCCTGGTACGCGAGACGGGATCGGCGCAGTGTCGGCGCTGGCCCCGCTGCCTGATGGCTCACTGCTGGTGCTGGATGTCAACGACACCGATCCACGTACGGCGGGTGGCCAGGTGGTGCGCGTGCAGAACGGGGTGGTGACGCTGTATGCCAAACCCGGTGACGGGCAGGGCTTCATCGCGCCGAACGATATGACGCTCACGCCGGATGGGGCGCTGTATGTCACGGATGGTGGACACAACGAGGTATGGCGCTTCGAGACCAATACCGCAGGCGCTGGCGAAGGGAGCGTGTGGTGGGTCGCGCCCGCCCTGGCTGGAAGTGAACAGCCGCGCGCGTTTCTGACCGGCATCGCCTATGACCCCGCGCACGAGGCGCTGCTGATGACCGACCCTGGAACCAACACCATTTACCGCACGATGCTGGCGAACGGCAGCACCGAGGCCGTCTATCAGCATGGCAACCGGGCGTATCCGCCCGGTTTCGACGGGTTGACCGTTATGCCGGATGGCACGATTTTCGTGGCGGCGCTCGGCCAGAATGGCATCGCCCGCGTGGATGGCAACGAATTATTCTACATCGCAGGTCTGTTCCGGGGTGGGAGCGATGTCGAGCATGACGGACTGGGGCGGCTGTTCGTACCCAACTTTGACCAGTCGTCGCTGGTCATCCCGATGATTCAACCGCAGCTACCGTTCGCCCTCGATGTCATCGAAACTGGCGTTCTCCCTACGCCGCAGCCCGCGGCCACCGCCACGTCTTGAAATCGCGGCAGGGCGGGCATTACCATTGCCGGCGCTCCCCTTTTTTGAGGAGACGCGCCATGAAGGTTGAGGGCAACCGGGCATGAATGACCCGTACGAACACGAATCGCTGACCAACCACGCAGGCGAAGAGGGCGAAGTGGTGGCCGTTCACCACGGCCCCAGCATCGCCGGGCGCATCCTCGGCGGTTTCGCTCTGGTTGGCGCGGTTCTGCTGACGATTGGCGCGTTCATCCTGCTGCTGACGCCGCCCAGCGCGGCCCCCACGCCCGTACCCGCCCAACCGACCGTCAATGCCGGCGAAGTAGCCATTCCTACCGCGACGACGGCAGTGATTCTGCCCACCGTCGAGGGGCAAACAGCGGCCGCCGACCCTGGCATCGCCGCCCTGCCCCCGCTGGCCCCCGAAGCGGCGGCGGCCCTGCTCGCACAGCCGGTCGTCAATCTGGCCGCCGGCCGGTCCGCCATCGAATACGTGCGGAACACGTACAATCCGTTCACCATCATCCCGGAACGGCCACGCAACGAGGTCATCCAGTACGAAGTGCAGGCCGGTGACACCATCTTCTCGATTGCCGAGCGCTTCGGGCTGAAACCGGAGACGATTGCGTGGTCGAACGACCGCAGCATCATCGGCGGGCTGCGCCCCGGCCGCCAACTCAACGTCATGCCGGTGGACGGCGCGTATTTCACTGTTTCGACCGAAGAGCCAGTCAGCGATATCGCTGCCCGCTTCGGCGTTGACCCCTATACCATCATCGACTCGGAATATAACGATCTATTCGGCGCTGAACCCGCCACGTTGATTCCGGTGGGCACGAAGATCGTTGTGCCCGGCGGTTCGGCGGAAGCGATCACATGGACCGCGCGCGTCGAGCGGACGGGGGAACAAGCGACCTCAGGCAACAGCGGCGGCGGTGGTGGCGGCCAGATCCGTTTCGAACCGGGCGACCCCGGCAGCTGCGGCTGGACGGACAATCCCGGCGGCAGCGGCAACTGGACCAACCCGATGGGCGGCCCGTACAACTGGTCTCGCGGTTTTACATCCTGGCATTCGGGTGTGGACCTGGCAGCGACACCTGGTACACCGGTCAAGGCTGCGCTGGGCGGCACAGTCATCTTCGCCGGCTGGAACAGCTACGGTTATGGCTACCTGATTGTGCTGGCGCATGGGCCGTATACCACGCTCTACGGCCACCTGAGCGAAATCTACGTGAGCTGCGGCCAGTACGTCGGCGCGGGGCAAGTCATCGGTGGCGTCGGCTCGACCGGCGACTCATCCGGCCCACACCTGCATTTCGAGGTCCGCTCCAACGATGTGCCGACGGACCCGACG
>JAEURB010000363.1 GCA_016788435.1 Anaerolineae bacterium
CCACCGACATTCGCTTTGCCCCCACGGGCGCGCTGGTTGGCCTGCTGCTTGAAACCGGCGTCGTCTATCTCGAACCGAACCGGCCGTGGCCGCAGGCGCTGGTGCCAGATCGCGGCCGGCTGCGCCTGCTCAAGGCGCTGATGATCGTGCCTTTCCGGGGTACGAGCCAACTGCACGGCTTCGTCATTCTCGGCGGGCCGCGTTCGGGGCAGGGCTACTACTCGCACGAGCATCAGCGCTTCATCAGCGACCTGACGGCGCAGGCCAATGTGTCGGTCGAGCGCGCGCAAGTCGTCGCTTCGCTGGAACGCCGCGTGCGCGAACTGGACGTGCTGACACAGGTCAGCCAGGCCGTCAACTTCACGGTCGAGTTTGATGACCTGCTCGAACTGATTAGCACCCAAACACAGAAGCTGATCGAGGCGACGCATTTCTACATCGTCATGCTCGACGCGGCCTCACGTGAGCTGTATTACGCCTTCTTCCTCGAAAACGACGAACGTTATCCTGAGCGCGAAAATCAGCGCTGGCTGATCGGGAATGACCTGCTGAGTGACGTCGTGCGAACCGGCCAAACGCAGCGCGTTAAGGAATATGCCGTGGCGCTGGAAGAGCGCAATCTCGCCATTGGTGTGGAAGACCCGCATATCAAGGCATGGATGGCCGTACCGCTGGTGGCCGGTATGCGTACCCTCGGTGTGATGGCCGTTGCCAACAATCGCCCCGGCCGCGTCTATGGTGACGACCAGCTTAAGACCTTCAACGACATCAGTGCGCTGGCCGCCACTTCGATGGACAAGGCGCGCCTGTTCCGCGAAACCAACGTGCGCGCCCGCCAGCTCGCGGTGCTGAACGATATCAGCCGCCAGATCGTCGCCAGCGAGGCCAACCTGGAAGGCCTGCTCGAACTGATCACCGGCCGCGCGACAGAAATCCTCGATGCTGAGGCCGGTTCGCTGCTGCTGGACGTTGAAGACGGTACGGGCGATCTTGAATTCCGGGTGGCGATTGGCGGCGGCGGGCAGAGCATTATCGGGCGGCGCATTCCGGCCAAGCGCGGCCTGGTCGGGCAGGTGGCGGCGACGGGTGAGCCGGTCATCGTCAATGACGTAGCCACAGACGCGCGCTGGGGTGGCGAACTGACCAAGTCCGGCGGCTTCCAAACCAATACCGTGCTGGCCGTGCCGCTGCTCACGCAGGATCGTGTGATCGGCGTGCTGGAGGTGCTCAACAAGCGCAGCGGAGCGTTCACGGCCGACGACCAGGACCTGCTGACCTCGTTCGCGTCGCAGGCGGCCGTCGCTATCGAGAACGCCCGCCTGTTCCAACTCACCGACCAGCAGTTGGCCCAGCGTGTGAGCGAACTTGAAACGCTGGAGCGGATTGACTTCGAGTTGAATCGTTCGCTCGACCTCGCCAAAATCGCCCGCATCACCGTTGAATGGGCGGTGCAGAACACCTCAGCGACGGCCAGCCTGCTCGGCGTGGTCAGCGGCGAACCGCCCATGATGTCGGTCGCTTTCCGGCAGGGATACCCCGAGGAGATGCCGCTGGAACTACGGGGCGGCCTGCTCCGTCTCGATGCCGGCATTGTTCGCCGCGTGATGCGTACCAAACAGGCCGACCTGACGACGGACGTGAGCATTGACCCCGATTACGTGGTCAGCCTGCCCGGCGCGCGCAGCCAGATCACCATCCCGATGCTTTCGGGCGGGCAGGTGCTGGCGCTGCTGATCCTCGAATCGGACAAGCCGCAGCCGATGCGCCTCGCCGATATGCCTTTTCTTCAGCGCCTCGCCGAACATGCCGCCATCGCCATCTCGAATGCCCAGCTTTACGCCGAGCTATCTCGTGCCAACCAATCCAAGAGCGAGTTCGTCTCGTTTGTCGCCCACGAACTGAAGAACCCGCTGACTTCGATTCGCGGCTATTCCGACTTCCTGATCGGCGGCGCGGTGGGCGGCCTGAGCGATATCCAGCGCAATTTCGTCAACACCATCCGCTCGAACGCCGACCGCATGACGACGCTGGTGAGCGACCTGAACGACGTGACCAAGCTGGAAACCGGCAATATGCGTCTCGACGCCAAAGCCGCCTCGTTCCCGAAAATCGTCGAGGAAACGGTCGCGCCGCTGAGGAAGCAGATCGAGGACAAGGGACAGAAGCTGGTGGTGGACGCGCCGCCCGGCCTGCCGCCGATCCTTGCCGACGAAGGCCGCATCGTGCAGGTGATGATCAATCTCGTCAGTAACGCTACCAAGTACAGCCCGGAAGACGCGACGATCACGATTGCCGCCGTGCCGGAAACGGATTTGCGCGATGCGAAGGGCCGCGTCATCCCGCCACGCCTGCACGTACAGGTGCGCGATACCGGCATCGGCATGAGCGACGAGGACGTGCGTAAGCTGTTCACGCCCTACTTCCGCAGCGACAACCCGCAGGCCCGTGAACAGCCCGGCACCGGCCTCGGCCTGACTATCTCGCACGGTATCGTCGCCCGGCACGGTGGCGATATCTGGGTCGAGAGCCGGTTGGGTGAGGGGACGGCCTTCCACTTCACCGTGCCGCTGGCCAGGGCGGGAGAAATGCAAGCGTAAAGAAACTGACTCAGCGCGGAGACGCGGTGGGAAAGAGAGAACGCAGAGGAAAACCCTCTGCGCCCTCTTGCTCTTCCTCGGCGTCTCCGCGATTATGCCCTTGCTTCTATCGTTCCAACACGCCGACGATTTGGCACCACGGCGGTGAGCCGCTGTCGTTGCGCCGTATCGTCATGCCTAATTGGCGCATGACCCCCTGCGAGGCCAGATTGTCAAATTCGGTGGCGGCGATCACCCGCCGGGTGTACATCACGTCGAACAGAAACGCGATGACTGGCCGGGCAGCTTCGGCGGCGTAGCCGTGGCCCTGATGGACTTTGGCGACGGCCCAGAACAGGCCAAATTCGGGTTGCACGAAGGTATCGGTGGGCGTGGCCGAGTCGAGGACAGCCCACGGCACGAGCGCGGGTACGATGCCGACCGAGCCAATCAACTCGCCGGTGTCCTTGAGCGCCACCGCGTAATCGCCGTAGGGCGGCTGCCACAGCGCAGCGAACGATTCGTAGGAGCCGAGCGTCCACTGATGCCAGCGCATCATCTGGTCATGCGGCCAGTCCATGCCGAACGCCTCGCGCATCAGGGCGAAACGCGCTTCCGCGTCCGCCTCGATGAAAGGCCGGACGATAAGACGCTCTGTTTCCACCGCCCGAAATCGCAAGTCGGGCATAGCCTGTGTCCCCACTGATAACCGCATTATCGCCGAGACGCGGAGGGGGGAAAGAGAGAAACGCAGAGGGGTATCGCTCTGCGTTCTCTAGCTTTTCTCGGCGTCTCGGCGATGAATCAGTTGCACTTAAATACTCACATTCGGCTGGTATTCACCGAAGACGCCCCGCAGGGTGTGGCAGACCTCACCGAGCGTCACGTCGCCTTCGACGCAGGCGATGATCGGCGGCAGCAGGTTTTCGCTGCCCTTCGCCGCGGCTTCCAGGTGGGCGCGCAGCTCGCCAACGCGGCTGTTATCGCGGGCCGCGCGCAGTTCGGCCAGGCGTTCGCGCTGCCGGGCCTCGACCGCCGGGTCCACGCGCAGCAGGTCGAACGACTGGGCTTCGTCCGTCGTGAACTTGTTGACGCCCACGATGATCTCGTCGCCGGCTTCAATGGCCCGCTGCGTGTCGTAGGCCGCCTGCTGGATCTCGCCGGACACGTAGCCGGACTCAATCGCCGCCAGCGCCCCGCCCATCGAGTCGATCAGGGCGATCTGTTCGCTTGCCCGCCGCTCGATTTCATCGGTCAGGTGCTCGATCAGATAGCTGCCCGCCAGCGGGTCGGCCGTGTCGGCCACGCCCGTTTCGTAAGCGATGATCTGCTGCGTGCGCAGCGCCACCTGCACCGCCTGCTGCGTGGGCAGAGCCAGCGCCTCGTCCATGCTGTTGGTGTGCAGCGACTGCGTACCGCCCAGCACCGCCGCCAGCGCCTGCAGCGCCACGCGCACGATGTTGTTCATCGGCTGCTGGGCGGTCAACGTACTGCCGCCAGTTTGGGTGTGGAAGCGCAGCTTGCAGCTTTCCGGCTTCTGCGCGCCGAAACGCTCGCGCATGAGCGTCGCCCACAGGCGGCGGGCGGCGCGGAACTTGGCGATTTCTTCGAGAAACGGATTATGCGCGTTGAAGAAGAACGAAAGTTGCGGCGCGAAGGCGTCCACAGTCAGCCCGGCGTCGAGGGCGGCCTGCACGTAGGCGATGCCATTGGCCAGCGTGAAGGCGACTTCCTGCACCGCCGTGCTGCCCGCCTCGCGGATGTGGTAGCCGCTGATGCTGATCGTGTTCCACTGCGGCGTGTGCTGGCCGCACCACGCAAACAGGTCGGTGATCAGGCGCATCGAGGGGCGCGGTGGAAAGATGTAGGTGCCACGCGCGATGTACTCCTTGAGGATGTCGTTTTGCACCGTGCCGCGCAGTTTGTCGTCGCTCACGCCCTGCCGCCGCCCAACGGCGATGTACATCGCCAGCAGCACCGCCGCCGGCGCGTTAATCGTCATGCTGGTCGAGACCTTGTCGAGCGGGATGCCCTCGAACAGACGCGCCATGTCGTGCACGCTGCTGATGCTCACGCCCACTTTGCCCACCTCGCCCAGCGCCATCGGGTCGTCAGCGTCGTAGCCGATCTGCGTCGGCAGGTCGAAAGCGACGGACAGCCCGGACTGCCCCTGTTCGAGCAGGAAACGGTAGCGGGCGTTGCTCTCCTCGGCGCTGGCGTAGCCCGCATACTGGCGCATCGTCCACAGTCGGCTGCGATACATACCGGGGTGAACGCCGCGTGTATACGGGTATTCGCCGGGCGCGCCAAGCATTTCCTCGAATTGATCCGGCAGGGCGCTGGCATCGAGGTAAGGCGGCAGAGGAATACCGGACGGTGTCGAAAAAGCAGGCTTGCGATCAGGGGCCATTTCCGGTCGCTCCGAAGGTTAGGCCATAGCGGGATTGCACCCAATCCTACCATGCCGTTCGAAGTTCGGATGAAACCTGTAACCTTGCCGTCTGAATTGCGTTATAGTAGGTGAAGCAGTGACATTTACATGATCTCACGCACGAGGGGAAAACAATGGAAACGCTGCAAAACTTGCTGGTTGGTGGCCTGATCGTCATCATCGGCCTGATCGTTTGCTTCGGGGGCTACGGCTTCTGGCGCATTGCCCTCATCATCGGCGGCTTCGTGGCCGGTTACGCGGTGGGCGCGGCCTGGATATCAGATTCGAACTGGCTGCTCCAGATCATGGTGGGCGTGGTAGTGGCGGTGATTGCGGGCGTGCTGGCCTACTTCCTGTGGAGCCTGGGCATGGTGCTGGCCGGTCTCATCCTCGGCGCGGCGCTCGGCGCAGCCGTAATGGTGGCGCTCAATGCGAACCCTGATGGGATAATCACCCTGGTTGGCGCCATTATCGGCGGCGTGATCGGCGCGGTGCTGGTCTATTTCATCAAAGACCTGGCGGTCATCATCATCCTGGCCTTTGGTGGCGCGGGCGCGGTGATGCTGGGCGTGGTCACGGCGCTGCCTTTCCTCGCCGGTCTGGCCAATCCGGCCGACACAGCCACCTGGTTCCAGAACGCGGTCGGGTTCTCGCTGCAGGTGCTGAACATTATCATTATCGTCGGTCTCGGCATTCTCGGTACGCTGGTGCAGTACGCGCTCTTCCGGGCGAAATTCACGGGCGAGCTGTATTTCGAGGAGCAGGGGGCCTAACGTCACCCTCTGTCCTTCTCCCGCTTCGAGAGAAGGAGCCTCGGCAGCCTGCCTTTCACGCCACGCCGCGCACGTCACCCGATGTGCGCGGCGTGCATTTTGGGGTGGCGTTGCGCGCGCCGCCCCGCCCGGCCTATGATTGGGCTGAAAGTACACCCTGAACCCGGAGAGGAGATTTCCTCATGCTGCTGCCCCCTACCGTTTCCGCGCTGGTCGTGATTGGCTTCGGCCTGCTGCTCACATTCTATGGCTACGCCCTGTGGCGGCTGGCGCTGGTGGTGGGCGGTTTCGCGATTGGCTTCGTGGTGGGCGCGCAGATTGCCCCGCCAGATCAGCAGGCGTTGGCGCTGATATTGGGCGCGGTGCTGGCCGTCGTCTTCGGCATCCTGAGCTACTTCGCCTATACGCTGGTGTCGATTCTAATTGGCGTGGTGATGGGTGCAGTGGCCGGGCTGGTGGTCGCCTCGCTGCTGGGAATGAACAGCGCCAGCCTGGCCGGTGTGGATGTCAATGCGCTGGCGCTGGTGGGCGTGGGCGCGATTATCGGCGTGGCGCTCGGCATTGCCCTGCGCGACCTGATCATCGTGCTGCTGACGGCGATTGGCGGTGCAGGGGCTGTCGTGGTCGGGCTACAGCAGCTTCTGCCCCTGCTTAATCCGTCGTGGACGAATCTGCTGACCGGGTTCACCCCGTTTCTCGCCTGGGCAGGTATCGCAGTCGTGGGCATCGTCATGCAGTACCTCTTCTTCCGCCGCCGCCTGACGGGGAACCTGATTCCGGGTTAACTCCCCAACGTCTCGGCTTCGTGGCAGGACTGGTTTGCAAGGTCGCCCGGCGCAGTCACAGGCTAACCCCGTCCCCTCTCTGCCGAGCCGCTCTGTCTACGCGCGGCAGGGGGAAGCGGAAAATGGTGCGCGAAGCAGGCCAATTTCCCGGTTGTTCCGCGCGCACTTCTCCACTCCCACGTACCGCGTAATTTGACGCTGACGGCGAAAAGCGGTATGACTCGTAAATGTACGTACATTTTCCGCTAATGGTCATTCTGACCCGTAGTTTCTCGCAGAAGGGAGTTGGTGTCCGGCAGAGGATTCCGGTACTGCACGTTCAAATCGCATGATCCGTCGTTCCTTACAGAGCCAGAGAAGGATAAGGTACTCATGAAGAAGATCGTCTTCGGGCTACTCCTCGTCGTATTGGCCGTCACGCTGGCACTGCCGCTGGCCGCCCAGGATTCCGGGCGCGTGTTCTACTGGATTTCGCATGGTTCGCCGGCCGACCCGGTGTGGACGTTCTTCCTGGACGGCGCGAATCAGTGGGCCGCCGACACTGGCAATACCGTCAACACCTCGTTCCACAGCGGTGACGTTCCCTCGCAGCAGGAAGCTGTGCGCGCCGCGATTGCCGCTGGCGCAGCCGGTATTGTCACCAGCAGCCCTGACCCGGGCAGCCTGGTCGAAGTCGCCGCCGAAGCCAATGCGGCCGGCATTCCGATCATCAATATCAACACCCCCGACCCCTCGGCCAGCTTTGACGCCTATGTCGGCACCAACAACGTGGAAGTTGGCCGCCGCTGGGCGCAGTTCCTGGTGGACGGCGGGCATGTGGCGGCAGGTGACTTCGTGTGGATGCCGGTCGAAGTACCAGGCGCCACCTATGGCGTGCAGGAAGAGCAGGGCATTGCCAGCGTATTTGAGCCACTTGGCATTACGTGGGAAGTGACCGACGCCACGCTTGATCAGGCGGAAATCATCACCCGCATGAGCGACTACCTCACGGCCAACGGCGCCGAGGTGGACGCGATCATCGGCTTGGGCGACCTCGTGACCGGCAGTGTGCCGCGCGTCTTCGAACAGGTGGGCCTGGAAGCTGGCGCCATCCCCGTGGTGGGCTGGGGCAACTCGCCCGAAACGGCGCAGGGCATTCTCGATG
>JAEURB010000406.1 GCA_016788435.1 Anaerolineae bacterium
GTGCGTGAGCAGGAAAACGCCGGGGTGGACCTCATCACCGACGGCGAAATGCGGCGCGTGGGCTTCTTCACCGCCGAGTTCTACAGCCATATGACCGGGCTGGCCGAACTGCCCGCCCGCCGCCGCCTCGGCGTGGCCGGCCACGACCAGCGCGACAGCTATGAGGCGGTCGAGCCGCTGGCCGCGCCGGATGGTCTCGGCCTGCTGCCAGAGTGGGAATATGTTCGCAAAGTCGCGAAGCATCCGGTCAAGCTGCCGATTCCGGGGCCCTACACCCTGGCCGGGCGCATCAAGCCGGGCAAGCTATACAAGAACCGCATGGACGTGGCCTACGCGCTGGCTGAGCTGGTCAACGTCGAACTCAAGGTGCTGGTGTCAGCGGGCGTCGAGTTCATTCAGGTGGACGAGCCATCGGGCGCGGTGCATGCCCACAGCCCCGAGGAGTTCGTGAAGCTGTTCAATACCACCGTGGACGGGGTGGATGCTGAAATCGGCACGCACCTGTGCTTCGGCAACTATGCGGGCCGCCCGGTCGCCAAGCGCACCTACCGCCCGTTGTTCCCTTACATCCTCGACATGAAGGTGGACCAGTTCGCGCTCGAATTCGCTAACCGCGAGATGGCCGAAATCGAGCTGTGGCAGGAGTTCCCCAACGACAAGCAGTTGGCGGCCGGGCTGGTGGATGTCAAGAACTACTACGTCGAGAAGCCGGAGGACGTGGCCGAGCGCATCAGAATCGCGCTCAAGTACGTGCCGGCCGACAAGCTGTGGGTAGTGCCGGACTGCGGTTTCAGCCAGACGGCACGCTGGGCGGCGAAGGGCAAGCTTAAGGCGATGACCGAAGGCGCAGCTATCGTGCGCCGTGAACTGACCGGCCAATAGGCGATGCGGCGCTTCGAGGGGAAAACGGTCATCGTGACCGGGGCGGCCAGCGGAATCGGGCGCGCCTCGGCCGTGCGCCTCGCGGCCGAAGGGGCAGCCGTGTTGCTTTTCGACCGCGACGAAGTGGGCCTCGTTTCGGCCGTCAATGAGATCGTGGCGTCGGGCGGGCGGGCGGTACCGTTCGCGCTCGACCTGACAGTTGAGGCGGATGTTGCCGAGGCGCTGGGCGAGGCGAAAAAAGCCTTCGGCGCGCTGCACGGCGTTTTCAACGTGGCGGGTGGCAGCGGGCGGCGCTTCGGTGATGGCCCGGTGGACGCCTGCACGCTCGACGGCTGGCGGGCGACGCTCGACCTCAATCTGACGAGCATGTTTCTGATGTGCAAGTACGCCGTGCCGCCGCTGCTGGAAACGCGCGGCGCGATTGTCAATCTGGCGTCGGTGCTGGGCATGGTGGGTGGCGACGAGGACTTCGCCACCCACGCCTATGCGGCCAGTAAGGCGGGGGCAATCGGTCTGTCGCGGGCAATGGCCTCGTACTACGCGCCGCGCGGCCTGCGCGTCAACGTCATCGCGCCCGGCCTGATCGCCACCGCCATGAGCCAGCGCGCGCAGGCCGACGAGCATATTCTCGGCCGCCTGCCGCAGTTACAGCCGCTGACTGGCGCGATGGGCACAGGCGAGGACATCGCCGGGGCCGCCGCCTATCTGCTGAGCGACGACGCCCGCTTCGTCACTGGCGCGGTGCTGACGGTGGATGGCGGCTGGACGACGCGTTAAAGGAAACTCCGAGACATAACGCAGTGACTTCAGAGAAAGGCCAGAGGGCGCAGAGGGGAAAACCTCTGCGCCCTCTCTTTCCCTTCTCTGCGTCTTGGCGCTGATGCGCTCTCACGTTAATTTTCGCCGCACGAGTCGCGCACGACCAGATGAACGGGGAGCGTGACCGGCGCGGCGGGCTGCCCATCGAGCATGGCGAACAGCAAATCCACCATCAGCGCGCCGCCCCGGTGAACGGATTGGTGGATGGTCGTCAGGCGCGGGTTGCACCAGGCGGCCAGCGGCACATCGTCATAACCGGCCACCGCCACATCTTCCGGCACGCGGCGGCCAGAGGCACGAATGACCTCCATCGCCGCCACCGCCATGTAATCGCTGCACAGAAACACCCCGTCGAGGCCCGGTTCGCGTTCGAGCAGGGCGGCCATCGCTTCCCGGCCGCCGCCCGGCGAAAAGTCTGAATACAGGATCAGCGACTCATCGAGCGGGATACCACACTCGGCCAGCCCGATGCTGTAGCCCATCTGCCGCGTGATGGTTTCAACCATTCCGGCGAACCCGCCGATGAAGCCGATGCGCCGCCGCCCCAGGCCGGCCAGGTGGCGCACGATGGCCGCCGCGCCGGCCACGCTGTCGCCGCCGACGGTGACGTAATCCTGCAGCGGCAACCGGTGACCCCACACGACGAACGGCGTATCCAGCTTCTGCAGGGCCTCGATGCCGGGGTCATCCAGCGCGCGGTCCACCAGCAGCAGACCATCCACCCGCTTGTCGGTCACGTAGCGGCCCGGCCAGTCGTCCGAGTCGGCGGGTACGCGCGCCATCAGCATGTCATAGCCGCGTGCGTCGAGTGCGTCGCTGATGGCCCCGGCGATCTCCAGATAAAACGGGTCGGATAGCTGGCGGCGGCTGTCGCCCAAATACGGAAAGAGCAGCCCAACCGTGCGGCTGCGCCCCATGCGAAAGTTGCGGGCGCGTTCGTCCACGCGGTAGTTCAGGTCGCGGGCGATGCGCGCGATGCGGGCGCGCGTCGGCTCGGAAATGGAGAGATGCCCGCTCAGCGCCCGGCTAACGGTCGAGGGCGAAACGCCTGCCTGCCGCGCGATGTCGGTGATCGTCACGCGGGCGGCCATCCGCCTAACTCTGCCCCGGGTACGTGTGGTCGAAATGCGTCAGCACTTCGCAGCCGTCCGTCGTCACCAGCAGCGCATCCTCCAGCCGGCAGCCGGTTTCGCCCGGCCAGTACGTTCCGGGTTCGAGCAGAATGACCATGCCCGGCGCAAGGACGGCGTCGTTGTAGGGCGCGATGCGCGGTTCCTCGTGCGGGCCGGTACCGACGCTGTGGCCGGTGTGATGCGGATAGACCGGGTAGCCGCCTTTGGCGATGAAGGCGCGTACAGCGGCGTCAATCTCGCGCGCGATCGCTCCCGGCTTGACCAGTGCTATCGCATAGTCAAGCGCCGACTGAATGAAGCGGTGGGTGGCGATCTGTTTGTCAGACGGTTCACCAGCGTAGTGCGTCATGCACGAGTCGCTCCAGTAGCCGCCCAGCCGCGTGCTGAGATCTACGATGATCGAGTCGCCGGGGCGCAGCGCCACATCGCCAGGCCACGCGCCAATGTTGAAAGCACGCGTACCGGCCGTGCAGTCGTTTCCGAGTGGGACGCGGTGGCCGGCGGTGCGGTTGATGGCCGACTGCAGTTCCATCCATATGTCAATTTCGCGCATGCCGGGCGCGACGGCGGCGCGGGCTGCCGCGTGGCCGATGTCCGTCAGGGCGCAGGTGGCGCGGATGAGCGCGATTTCCTCGGCGTTCTTAATCATGCGCAGGGGCTTGAGCCAGCCATCACAGGGTGTAAGGTCAATGCCCAACCCAAACACGATGGCCTCGAACAACCGGGCCGTCAGCGCGTCCATCTCAACGGCGAGCATGCCGCGAGCGCGGCTGGATTTCGCTACGCTGCGCAGCACTTCAGCCTGATTCGCGGATGACTGACTCGGACCATCCACCGTGTAGGCGCGGTAGGTGAGGAGCGTTCCGTCCGGCTCGTCGTTGAACGCCCCGGCGTGGGCGGCCAGCCCGTCCTGCACGATCAGCGTGAAATGACCGTCCTCAACCCAAACCAGCGCCGGGCCGCCTGCGAAGTGGTTCGTCCCCATATCGAGCGGCGGAGCGTACCCGGTGAGCCAGGCGACCGATTCCTGATGGGCGAACAGGGCGCGCGAAATACCACGCTGGCGCAGAAGTTCGGCGGTTTGCTGACGCTGAATCTGATGCATATTGGCAGTCCGCAATGGTGGGTGCAAACGATTGCGCGGAGGATAACGCGCGGGGTATAACGGTGCAAACGGGCAGCGACCACTGGCTCCGGCCCCTCTCCGCTGCACAGGGCGGGGAAAGCGAGATCGCGCCAGTCATCCCCTCGCCACGCAGTGGAGAGGGGAACGAGGGGAGAGGTTGCGGCGATGAAGGCAGTCATGAAAGTCGAACTCGGGGTGGGGAACGTCGAACTGCGGGATATCCCCGAACCGCATGCCGGGCCTGGCCAGGTACGAATCAAGGTGGCGGCGGCCGGTATTTGCGGTACCGATCTGCATATCTACAAGGATGAGTTCAAGTCGTGGCCCCCGGTCGTGCTTGGCCACGAAGTCGCGGGGGTGGTGGACGAAACCGGGCCGGGCGTTGAGAGCATCCTCCTCGGCCAGCGCGTGACGACCGAAACCTACTTCTCGACGTGTGGTGAGTGCCGCTACTGCCGCTGTGGGCGCGCCAATCTGTGCCTGAACCGGCGTTCCATCGGTTCGGCCGTCAACGGGGGATTCACCAATTACGTCGTCGTGCCGTTCAGAAATCTGCACGCGCTGCCCGATTCGATAGACGACCGTGCCGGTGCGTTGACCGAGCCGCTGGCCTGCGTCGTCCATGCCACGCTGACCACGCCAACGGTGGCACCGGGGGATGTGGCGGTCATCGCCGGGCCAGGCGCGATTGGCCTGCTCACCCTGCAGGTGGTCAAGGCGGCCGGGGCGACAGCGATCGTGCTGGGCGCAGATGGCGATGAGCAGCGGCTGGCGCTGGCCCAACATTTGGGCGCGGATCACATCTTTAACGTACGGCAGGGCGACCCGGCGGCGCTGGTGGCGGACGTCACGCCGGAAGGGCTGGGCGCGGATGTCGTCTACGAGTGTTCCGGGGCAGGCCCAGCGGCGCAGCAACTGCTGACGCTGGCCCGACGCGGGGCGCGCTACGTCCAGATCGGGCTGTTCGGCAAGCCCGTCGCCTGGGATCTCGATCAGGTTTGTTTTCGTGAGCTGCTCGTCACCGGCAGCAACGCCAGCGTGCCAGCGGCCTGGAATCGCGCGCTGCAACTACTGGAAAGCGGCCTCGTGCAGACTGCGCCGCTGATCACTGCCGCCTATCCAGTGACGGACTGGCAGCAGGCGTTCGACGGCTTCGAGCAGAAAACGGCCATCAAGACGCTGTTGATTCCAGCTTAGGTGCTCATCAGAAGGAGGATGCTGACCATGCAGCTGAAGGGTAAAACGGCGCTGGTGACAGGCGCGGCCCACGAGCGCAGCATCGGTTGGGGCATCGCCCGTGCGCTGGCCGAAGAAGGGGCGGATGTCGCCGTCAATGACGTGACGATGCTTGACCGGCTGGAGCAGCGCGCGGCCGATTTGTCGGCGTTGGGCGTGCGCAGTCTGGCGCTTACGGCCGATGTGACGAACGCCGGCCAGGTGGACGCGATGGTGGCGCAGGCGGCGGCGTTCTTCGGGCAACTCGATATCGTCGTGTCGAACGCCGGGGTCATTCGCTGGGAGCATTTCCTCGACATCACGCCGGCCAACCTGAACGCGGTCGTCGGCGTCAACCTGAAAGGCACGGTCAATGTATGCCGGGCGGCGGCGCGACAGATGATCGCGCAGGGCGGCGGCGGGCGCATCATCCTCAACTCGTCGGTGCAAAGCGATGTGCAGTTCCCGATCACGCCGGTCTATGGCGCGACCAAACGGGCGATGCACATCTTCGTGGGCGCGCTGGCGCTCGAACTCGCGCCGTACCGCATCACGGTCAATCATTTCGGGCCGGGCTGGGTGCAAAGCCCGCTCAACGACCCTTCGCCTGAATTGCAGACCGAACAGTCCGTCGAGGCGCAGCGCCAGGCGGTGCCGCTCAAGCGGGCGGGAAGCATAGAGGAGATGGGCCGGGCGGCAGTCTATTTCGCCTCATCAGACGGCGACTACGCGACTGGCGCGTTCATCCGGCTCGATGGCGGCCTGGGCATCGGCAAGTATTCGGGGTGAGGGCAGGGCGATGACCGGAAAGCGAATACTGTTGGTGGGCGGCCTTGACGAGACGGCTCAGGCGTTGGGTGAAGCGCTGGCGGCGGCCGGGGCGCCGGTGGCTTATGCGGGCCAACCGAAAACGGGCGTGACGCTGCCCTTCACGCCGCTCGGCCTTGATGATCCGGTGGCGCTAGCCGGGCAGGTGGCCTCGCTCGAACCGTTCGACGCGGCGCTGCTGCGGCCGGGCTGGCGCAAGTTCGGCCCCTTCCTTGACACGGACGCCGGCGATTGGGACGAAGCCATCGGGCAGAACTTCACGCAAATGACTTATACGGCGCAGGCGCTGGCCCGGCGGCTAATTGCCGATGGCCGTGGCGGGAGACTGATCTTCGTTACGTCGGCGCTGGCGCTGCTGCCGTTCGCCGGGGCGATTGCGCTCGGCACGACGCTGGCGGCGCTGCATGGTATCGCGCGCATGGCGGCGGTTGACCTCGCGCCGTACGGCATCACGGTCAACGTCCTCGCCCCCGGCTGGCTGGCGGGTGAATGGTTCGACTCTTTGCCCGAGCCGGTACAAATGCATATCCGCGCTGGCATCCCGCTGGGGCGGCCAGTCAGCGCCCTGGAAATCGCTTCCGTCATCCGGTTCCTGGCCTCTGAGGCAGGCTCCGCCATCACCGGGGCTATTCTGCCGGTGGACGGCGGCTTTACGCTCACACCGGCTCCTGGCCATTCGCTGTTTAACCCCGCTTGATTGGACGGCCGGGACTTTTCACGTTCTTCATTTTTGTCTTTCGGTGAATCCTGTATATCCTAAGGGAAGACAGCTCGAAAGATTTCTTACGGGCTGCTCGTGCCGTTTCTTGATTAAGGAGCATATCTACCAATGAGTCGTGTCCGCATGATCGTTTTAGCTATCGTCGTCCTCCTGCTCACCGTCGCCGCCGCCTTGCCGGTGGGCGCTCAGGCGGAGTTCACCTGTAACGATGGAACGGGCGTCGTCATCTCGAACGGCGTCGAATTTTCGGCTAATGTGCGCCCGGGCCAGTATATTGTGGCCGCCATTGGCATCAACGGGTTTGACCCGGTGATGGCGGTTGTTGACCCCAGCAATGGCGATCATCTGTGCAACGATGACGATGCGGCGGCGGCCAGCATTGCGGCTTCTTTGCCCTCAACCGGCGACGTGCCCGCGTCCAACCTGAGTTCTGGTATCCTCTTCAGCAACGATTCGACAGACTTCCTCGATATCGTGGTGCTGGTGAGCGGCCGGAACGGAGCCAGCGGCGAATTCATCCTGGTCTTCCAGGGGATGCAGGTGACTGAGGAAGATGGCGCTGGTGACCCCTACTCGGTCAACGGCTCGCCGAATCTGGTCAACTCCGGCGTCGGTATTCATGCCTATGCCATTCATGTTGCCTCGAACTTCGACCCCGTGCTGAAGATTGTGGACGAAAATAACGAAGTCGTGGAGGTGGGTGGCCTCGTTCAGTGCGACGATGCCAGCAACCTCACTACCTGCTGGCCGGGCGATAGCTCGGTCGTTTCGCTGGAAGGCTTCGGCTTTACCGATGGCACCACGACCATTGTTGGCGATCCCTACGATGCGGCCCTTTTCGTCTCGCCTGACCTGCTTGATCCAACCACGCCGTATGAAGAAGCCTTCATCAACTATCTGGTGACCGGCGCGATGTACCAGCAGGGCATGTCTACCGGCGAATATGTGTTCGCCGTTCATACCGGCGTTGCCGCGGCCGGCACGACGGGTAATACCGGAACGACCGGTACAACCGGAACCACCGGTACCACCGGTACAACCGGCACCACTGGAATGACCACCGCGGCCGAAATCACTCCGATTGATTGCTCGGTGGTGGGTACACAGTTTGAAGGCGACATCAACTCAATTCTGAATGTCGAATGCCCGGCCAACTGCACCAGCGGCAGCCTGTGGGGAACTGCGACCTACACCAACGACTCGGCGGTCTGCACGGCGGCAATTCACGCCGGCGTAATCCCGGTCAGCGGCGGCCAATTCTCGGTGATGGTGGCGGCGGGGCTGGACGAATACGTGGGCAGCACAGCCAACGGTATCACGTCATCATCCTGGGGCACGTGGGAGCGCAGTATCGTGCCGATGCCCATCGAAACGAGTGGCACCAGCACGACCGCAACGGGTGACAAGGGTGCCACTCCCACCCCCGCACCGGCTGGCAGCGCTCAGACGATAGCCGTCGGCGATTCGCTCGACGCCCAGGTTGTCAACAGTGCCGGTGACAGCTTCGTCCTCACAGCCAGCGCGGGCGACGTCGTGACCATCGCGGTCAATTCTGACGAGTTCGACCCGCTGGTCATCGTCACGGACATGAATGGGCGTGAACTGGCCCGCGATGATGACAGCGGCCCCGGCTTCAACGCGCTGATTGCCAACCTGCGCATTCCGAATGCCGGCGACTACCTCGTCATGGTGACGTCGTTCGCCGGCTCGCTGGAAGTGGGCGCGCCGTTCACGATTGAAGTCACCGGCGGCTGAGTCAATCGCCCGCAAGCAGTCCGATCTTCCCGCAAAGGCGGCGCACCAGCGCGCCGCCTTTGTATTGGTTCGTCTTGTAGTGAGCGCTCGTGAGCTCCGAAAGTCACCGCAACCTCACCCCTAAACCCCGCGCCGGAACGGAAAGGGAGCGTTCATAGCGCGATCTTTCTCTCCTCTCCAGAACGGAGCGGGGCCGGGGTTGAGGTTACAGATGGCGGTTTCGCTCAGGTGCTGATCACGACCATCTTGAGCGTCGTCATGTCCTCGACGGCGAAGCGCGGGCCTTCACGCCCAACGCCGGACAATTTGTTGCCCCCATACGGCATCTGATCCACGCGGAAAGTAGGCGAGTCGTTGATGATCACGCCGCCGGCATCCAGCTTCTGGACGGCGGCCAGCGCGCGTTTGAGGTCACGGGTGAAGACGCTCGCCTGCAAGCCGAACGCCGAATCGTTGACCAGCGCCAGCGCGTCATCGAAATCGTCGTACGGTACCAGCGAGACGACCGGGCCAAATACCTCGTCACACATCACCTTCATCGTGGGAGCGACGCCGCTGAGCACCGTTGGCCGGAACATCCGCCCCTCGCGTGTGCCGCCCGCCAGAACCTCCGCCCCACCAGTCTTGGCCTCATCCAGCCAGCCTTCGATGCGAGTGGCGGCAGCGTCGTTGATTAGCGGGCCGATCTCGGTGCGGTCGTCCAGCGGGTCACCCAGGATCAGCCGTTCGGTGCGCGCCACGAACTTGTCGCGGAACTCGTCAAACTTCGCGCGCTGCACATAGATGCGCTGAATGCTGATGCACACCTGCCCGCTGTAGGCGAACGCCCCGCTCACCGTCTTGTCAATCAGCGCATCGAGATCGGCCGTCTCATCCACGATACTGGCCGCGTTGCCGCCCAGCTCGTAGGTGGCGCGGCGCAGGCCAACGGTCTGGCTGATGGCCTGTGCGACCGGAACACTGCCGGTGAACGTGATCATGCTCACACGCGGGTCGCTCGTCATCTTCCGCCCGGCTTCCGCGCCGCCGATCAGTACGGACAGCGCGCCATCCGGCAGCCCGGCCTCGGTCAGGATTTCGGCCAGACGCAGGGCGGTCAGCGGCGTTTGCGGGTTCGGCTTGAGCAGCAGCGGGCAGCCGGCTGCGATCGCCGGCGCGACCTTGTGGGCGACCAGATTGAGGGGGAAGTTGAACGGTGTGATGGCCGCGACGATGCCAACCGGCACACGCACGTAGTAGCCAAGCTTGCCTGCGCCGGTTTGCGCGGCGTCGAGCGGAATGGTTTCCCCGTGCAGTCGGCGCGCTTCGTCGGCGGCGAACTGGAACGTTTCGACCGCGCGGCGCACTTCTCCCCGGGCGTAGCGAATCGGTTTGCCGCTTTCGGCCGCCATCAGCCGCCCGATCTCGTCCACCTGACCGGCCAGCAGCGCGCTCGTCTTGTCGAGGATGACCCCGCGCCGGTGGGCGGAAAGCCCCGCCATGACGGGTTTGGCAGCCTCGGCTCGCGCCAGCGCCTCGTCCACGCCAGCGGCGTCCGTTTCACGCACTGCACCGATCACCGCGTCGTCATACGGACTGCGAATCTCGACACGTGTATCTGAGGCCATGAGTTATCCTCCTTTGCAAGCAAAGCAGTGAAATCGGGAGACTTCAGCCGCCGATGCGTACCGTACCCGTGGCGATTAGCACGACTGCCACGACGAACAGGATCGCCAGCACTACGAGCGCCAGCAGCAGGATGATCTTGGCCAGCGAACGCTTCTTCTTCGGCGTCGTTTGCAGCTTGCCATACATGCCGCCCGGCGCGGCCTGCATCTGCATCATCGTGTAGTTTTGCGCGGCTGGCTGCTGGCCCTGCTGCGAGCCAGCGGCCTGGAACTCCATCATCGTGTAGCTGCCCGCCTGATTCTGGGGCTGACTTTGCGGTGGCGCGGCGGCCTGAAACTCCATCATCGTGTAGCTGCCGCCCTGATTCTGGGGCTGACTCTGCGGCGGGGCGGCGGCTTGAAACTCCATCATCGTGTAGCTGCCACCTTGATTCGGGGGCGGCTGGCCTTGCGGCTGGGCGGCTGGTGCGGGCGTTTGGAACTCCATCATCGTGTAGTTCGGGGCCGCCTGGGCTGGTTGAGCGGGTTGTGCGGGTGCTGTGGCGGCAGGCGTCTCCAGTTCGGTACGCCCGCTCATTGGCGCTGCATAGGCTGCGGACGGGGCAGCGGCTGGCGCGTCGAGTTCGGTCTTCAGGATGGCCGGCGGGGCCTGCTTCTCCGCATTCTGCAGCGAGTCGTAGGGAACCGTTTTGTGTTCGGCACTCGGCACGGTGCGAATGTCGTATTCGGCGGCGGGCTGGGCCGGGGCTGGCGGCGGCGCGGCGGGCGGTTGCGCGGCAGCAATCGGTACGACCAGCGTTCCGCCCTCTGGCGAATAGGACTCGCTGGCGGCGGGCGCAGCTGGTTGAGCGGGGGCCGGAACAGGCGCAGGCGGCGCAGGCGGCGTTACCGGCACGGCTTCCATCATCATCGTCGGGATGTAGTCTTCCTGGGCGGCGGGTATGACCGTCTTCATCTCGGGGAAGATGGCATCACGCAAGTCACGGGTGAAGTCGCGCAGGTCTTTGTAACGCGTCTCGCGCTTGCCGAAAGCCCGGTTGAACACCGTATCCAGCAGTTGCAGGTTGGCGTTGCGCAGGTCCTGTGGCACTTCGGCGGGCGGGATGCGGCTCGGCCAGCGCCAGTCGCCCTTGTCCAGCCGCTCCTGAGCGACGTACTGATTGAAGATCTGGTCACCCGGTTTATAGATCGGGTGCTTGCCGAACAGCATTTCGTAGGTGACGAGGGCGAAGCTGTAGTTGTCGCTCAGGCGGTCCACTTCGCCGTCGGGCGACATATAGAGCGTCGTACCGATGAAGCGTTGGGTCGCATCCGCTTCCTCGCGTTCCAGCGCCACGCTGAAATCGAGCAGAAACGGGTTCTCAATACCGGTGATATTGGCCGGTTTGATGTCGCGGTGAACGATGCCGTAGTCGTGGGCGGCTTCGAGCGCGAAAGTCAGCTCGCGAATCAGGTCAAGGCGGCGCTCCAGCGGAACGCGCAGCATCTCGCCACTGGCGATCAGCTTGTCATAGGCGTCGCCGCCGACGAAGCGCATGGCGATGTACGGCCGCACGAAGTCGAGGTCATAGTCGAAAAGGGTGGGGATATTCGGGTGCTGTAGCCGGCGCATAGCCTCGATCTCGCGTTCGAGGCGGGCGCGGTGCTTGGCCGCCGACGGGCTGCTCATCAGGTTCTCGTTCATGAACTTGATGGCGACGGTTTTCTGCGAGTCGTAGGCCTTCCATACTTCGCCCGATGCACCTTTGCCCAGTTGGCGTTCCAGGGTGTAGTTCTTGACTTTGGCCCCGGGTTTCAAATCCACGGTCATACGGCGGACCTTTCTGGCTCTACAACTGGGTGACGGACGAACGCATCTCGGTGGGCAGCATGAAGCGCACGCGCACCGCATTGCCCAACTGAACGATGTCTCCGTTGTAGATGCGTTCTTCCTTGCCGGCTGTCATGCGCGTCAGCGTGCCGTCGGCCGAGATCAGCGACGAACCGAATGTGCTGCCCGCGTCTGAAATGTAATACTCATGGGCAGGCGTGCTGCGCACCATCAGATGCTTGCGGCTGACGCTCTTCTCGTCGAGGCCGATCATCACCTGCTGGTCGGCGGCCACGAAGCGGCCCATGTAGAAGGTGGGCGCAGTGATGGCATACTCGCCGAGCTGCGGCACGCCGGAGAGAACGGCCACCCGGCCCAACCCTTCAACCTTGGGCGCGGCGTAGGCCGGTTGAGGTGGCGGCGCATAGGCGGGCTGCGGCGGCGGGACATAGGTGGGCTGGGGCGGCGGCGCGGCCTGTGCCACTGGCGCTTGCGGCCGGGCGGGCTGTGACGATTCGGCCGGGCTGCCCGCAGTGGCGTTGGTGAACAGCCACATTATCAGCAGCACAATCGCGAGAATGCCGAAGACGGCAGGCACAATCCAGATTGGACTTACATCAGTCGGCATGGCGTCTCCACAAGCGAACAGACAGGTCTATCACCTGTCGCGAACCTCTCCACGCTATTCTAGCCCGAAGTTTGGTTGCGCGCACGCCGGGTGCTGGCTGGCACAGAGATGTTGCAATGTCACCAGGAAATGAAAAACTCAACAGCGGGCTTCAGCCCGTTGCCTCCTCACGCAAGGGGCTAAAGACACCTTGTTGGGGCTACTTGCCTGACTTTACAACAGCCCTGCTAGCTGGCATACCTCACATTTGGCTTCTCTCCACTCGCGTGCAGGTTTGATGTGTGAATATGAGAATGATGCTATAGTGGTTTCGACGGGCCGTGAGCGAGCACGCTCGGGGTCAGTCAGGCGCGTATCGGGGGAGACGAGGTGGCGTCGTGGCAGTGCAATCGCCCTATGAAGTTCACCTGATCAACCTGCAAACGCAGCAACACAGCATCCTCCAACTGAACGCCGCCATGGAACAAGCTGATCCTTCTGGTTCGGGCCGTTCCGTCGCGTTCCGATTTCAAATCGGCGATCCCTCGCAGATGAGCGCCGCTGTCGTGCTGGAGCGTATTTCCGGCGGCGGCGTCCTGCTCGTGGATGGCCGCCCGGTGCTCGATCTGTCGCCAGTCGCTCACGGCAGCGTCATCACCATCAACAGCCAGCAGTACCGCCTTGAACTGGTGTCCACTGAACAGCCAAGCCAGCCGCCGAGCCTGCGCGCCAACTGGCTGAGCATCACTGGTTCGTACCGCGATCACAACGAAGACGCCATTGGCATTAGCGACCCGGCACGGGCGCGGATGTTCGTGCTGTGTGACGGTGTCGGCGGTGCGGAAGCGGGCGAGGCGGTCAGCCAGTTCGCCATCCAGCAGATGCTGACCATGTTCCATCAGCACAGCAAAGGCTCGGGCGAATGGCTTGCGCTGATGAATCAGGCCTTGGTCGCCATCAACACCGAGGTTCGCCGTAATTCGCGCATGCTCTCCGAGCAGCGCGGCACGACCGTGATGATGGGCAGCACGATGGTGAGCGTGGTGCTGCAGGGCTGGGATGCCTTCATCCTGCACGTCGGTGATTCGCGGCTGTACCACTGGCGCAGCGGTCAGATTCGCCAGGTGACGAACGACCACTCGACCTTCATGGACGATATCTATGCGCGCATGGGCGAAGGGGCGAGCGGCACAATGCCGGGCATCTCGCTCAAGCGTAATGTGCTGGTGCGAGGCATTGGCAAGAGCGACACCATCGAGCCAGACCTGATCCAGTTCCGCCTTGCGCCAGGCGACAAGCTGTTGCTCTGCTCGGATGGCATGAGCGACAAGATCGGTCTGGAAGAGGTCGGCGCTGCGCTGCGCGATATGCGGCTGGAAGATTTGCCGGGTTACCTGGCCAATACGGCTGACACCCGTGTTTCGAAAGACAACATCAGCGTTATTATCGTTGAGTCCAATCTCGGCGGAGACGCTCCACCCATCCGGCCGCCAGCCCAGGAACGCGCCTATCTTGGGTACAATGGGCGCTGGCCGAAATCGCTCGACTCGGCAGTCGCGGCGGCCGTCGCCCCCGCAGGCGGGGCGGCTAACGGCGGCAGCGCCTCGTCGCGCGGGAGCAGCAAGCTGCTGATTGGCGCGGTGGCTGTGGTGGCGCTGCTCGCCGTCGTCGCTATTCTGGCGGTGGTGCTGGGCGGGCAGGGCGGCGCGCCGGTGGCCGCGCAAACGCCGGCCAACGCGACTGACCCGGTAGCGGTAGTGACGGAAGCTGTTGAAACGAGCGTGCCCGCGACGGCAACCGTGACTCCTGATCCGACCGAAACGCCGCTGCCGACCGATACTGCTACGCCGGCTCCGACGCCGACGCCTACTGAAACGCCCGTCCCGCCGACTGCCACGCTGCGAACTGAGCCGACGGCGACGATTCGACCCGGTTAATGGGCGCAGGTGGTTGGCGCGCTTATTGGCAAGCACTTTGAATAGTGGAGCATGCTCATGACCAAGCGCACTCGCATCGTCTTCGCCGCCCTGCTGGTGGCGCTCGCGCTTGGCGCGTCTGTTGGCGTGGCCGCGCAAACGAGCAACGGCCTGGCGCATACCGACCAGGCTGCGCTGATGGCGTTCACCTGCCGCTTTAACGAGGACGCGGGACAAAGTGAAATCTTCGCCTCGCTCGCCGGGCCGGGCGGCGCGGCGCTTGCGGAAGACGGCATCACGAGCGTGACGCTGGCCCGCGACGGTGGCGACCCGCTGCCGGCGGAAGGCGTGAGCGTCGCTCCGTCTTCCCCGCGCCAGCCGCTGCGCCTCGTGCTGGTGCTGGATACCACCGATACCATGCCGCTCGACCAGCTCAAATCGCTCATGCTCGAAGACGTCAACGCCGATGGCCCGAGCTTTCTCGATGGGCTGGCCCCCGGTGACCAGGTGGCGGTCGTGGCGGTGGATGAGTCCGTGACCGGGCCGAGCGCGTTCAGCGACAACCGGAATGGCGTGTTCAACGATCAGGTGGATCCGCTGGCTGTGCGAACGGGCAACAACGTGATCTACGAGGGCATTCAGGCGGCGGTGGGCGCGACGCTCCCGAACAGCCCCGCCCGGCAGGTCATCCTCGTCATCACCGACTCCGGCTATGTCGTAGGCCGCGCTGACGAAGCAGAAGCGCTGGTCAACGAAATTATCACAGTCGCTCAGGCTTCGAGCGCCCAGATTTACCCGATCAGCTTCACCAGCCTCAATGCCCAGAATGTGCCCGACCCGGCGCTGCTCGACCGCCTCGCCAACGAAACGGGCGGCGTCGCCTGGACGTACAGCGGCGACAAATCGGTTAACGCAATCATCGGGGCCGTGGGCGACGCTCTGCACGAGTTCTATGCAGCGCTCAACGCCGAGGTCGTCATCAGTGCCGACCTGACTGGGCTGGAAGCGGATGAAACCGGCCTGATTCCGCTGGCGGTGACGGTCACTCTGGCCGATGGCACGACGCTCACTGACCGGATTTCCTGTCCCCCGCCCCCCGCCGCTGGCGAGGAAGTCGTGACGCCGGCCTTCTCGGTGGCCTTCCGCAATCTGGTCGAGGGGCTGACCGTCAAGGAGTCGCTGCTTGTGCAGCTGGCGGCCGCGCCGGAAGTGCCAGAGGGCGCAGTCTTCCGCTTCCTGCTCGATGACGAGCCAACCGATAGCGCGACCCCGGAGTTCACCATCGCGCCGGACGCGATTAACCCCGGCGTTCATGCGCTGCGTGCCCAGCTTCGCGATGCGGGCGGCAATCAGCTGGCGACGACCTCGACGGTCACCTTCTACACGCAGCGCCCGCTGGCTCTGACCACCAGCGCCGGCGGTACGGTCAACCTCAGTGGGCCGCTGACACTGCAGGCGGCCAATGTCAGCCCCAACATCGGCGCGGTCGAGTTCGTGCTGGTTGACGCCAACGACCCGGCGAAGAGGCTGTCGCTGGGTACGGCCGCCCCGCAGGATGGGGTTGCCGTCCTAGAAGTGCCGAACATTCAGGAGGCGGCCAATTCCCTGCTGCCCGGCCAAACCGAAGGCTGGAACCTGCAGGTGATCGCCACCGCGCCCGGCCTCAGTCCGGATTCGCCGCCGCTGGGCGAGAGCAATACGCTCAATCTGTCCGTTCAGCCGCTGCCGTCCAATCCGCTTAACCTGGCCCCCGAACAGATGACCGCCGTCACCGGCGCGGCGCTGCCGGTTGGGCTGGCCGTCATCTTCCTCATTGTGGACATTGTCCTGTGGGGACAGATCAAGAAGGCGAAGATCAAAAAGAAGATCAATCACCCCGATGGCCATGACCTGAGCGCCAATCTGATGCAGTTGACGGTCAGCCGTTCCGGCAACCGCCAGGCCTTCGTGCTGACCAAGAAAACGATGTATGTGGGCCGGGGTTCGGGCAACGATATCTCGCTCGATGACGACGCCAACGTCAGCCGCCAGCATGGTGTGGTCATGTGGCGCGGCCAGAAGTGGTACTACGCCAACCGCAAGTCGAAGGTCAGGTCTCGCGTCAACGGCAAGTCCCTCAAGGGCCTGGCGATGGTCAAACTCGACAACCCGACCGAGATCAATATCGGCGACTATCAGCTTGTCTTCCACGGTGGCGAGACGCAGCGCGATATATCAGATCTGGTCAAGACTAACCTGTAAGGACAGTACAACGTGCTGAGTGCTGAGTACTGAGCGGAAGCGCACGGATCGCTTTTGACTCAGCACTCAGCACTCAGTGCTCAGAACTATCTTCACTGTACAAAGGGGGCTGCCGCCGCATGAGACTTTCGACGCAGTTGGTGAATACGCGGCAGAGCTATGCCCTCAACCTGGGCGAGCGCGTGACGGTGGGCCAGCTGGCGCACTACCTGTCGCAGCAGGAAGCATACATTGACGTCAGCACGCTGGAAGTGGCGCGGCCGGTTGGCGCGAACCAGCGTTTACAGGATGTGGACTTGCAGGCAGGTGACCGGCTGGTGGTGTTCACGGCCGCCCCGCAGGCCGCCGAATTGACCGCGCCGCTCAGCCCCGGTGATAAGGTCGCCAAATTCATCGTCGGCGATGTGGTCATCACATCACGCGGCAAGAAATCGCTGCAAATCGGCAAACCGGATACCCAACGTGACGTAGACATTGACCTGCGAAATCTGGTGTCGCCCCGCGCCATCGGCTTCATCTCGCGCGAAACGATGCGCCTCGACTTTGATGACCGGTCGAAGATCTGGTATGCGGCGCGTACCGGCAAAACGCGCGTGCTGATCAACGAGTTCGAGGTCGGCACTGAGCGCGTACCGCTGAGCGATGTTACCACCCTGCGCCTCTACCGGGCCGGCGATGAACCGATGAACCCGGCCTTTCAGCCGCTGGCCGTCATCCGTATCGAGATGGAAACCGTCCAGAACCGTGAGGACATCACCTTTCTCGAACAAGGCAAGGTGCGCACCCCGATTCAGATTGGGGTTGGTAAGGAACGCCTGACGCTGAACGTTTCCGAGAACCTGCCGCTGGGGCAGGTGGCGGGCAGTTTGCTCGGCTATTACAAGCTCAATCCAGCCACTGAGTATCAGGTCGCGCTGCTCCGCCTGATACCTCCGGCCACGGCGCTCGGTTCGCTGCGGCTGGGGCAGGATGAATTCCTGTACGCCGCCCGCACCCAGACCTTCGCCCTCAACACGCTCATTTTGCGCGACATCCACCAGAAAGACCGCAGCTATACCCTGGCGGCCGGCCCAGAGGACGACGTCAAGCTGGTAGGCCGGCGGCCCGAGGCGGCCAGCGAAGACCCGGAACTGGATGTGGACTTGTACGAGGCCGTCATCCCGCGCAGCGACAACCCGAATGCGTTCAAGAGCCTGTCGCGCCGCCAGCTTCGCCTGTTCTACAAGGCGGCCGAGAACTCGTGGTGGGCGCAGTTAGAGGAACGGGCATCGGTGCCAGTCTTTGTGAATAACACGCGCACGAGCGCCATCGCACCGGTGCAGCTAACTTCAGGTGACGTGCTGAGTTTCGGGCCGACCCTCGAAACCTACTACGCGCGCCTGGAAGTGGAGATCACCGCCCGCGCGGAGTGACCTTCATCCGCCTCAGCCTGAACCAAAGCTCTGGTTGTGTCGTGGCCCCCGGATCGCCGTCTGGGGGCTGCTCTTTTGCCTGAACGCCACCCGCCAGCGCGCTGTTCTTTACGGGTTTGTTATGGTTCGCCTGCTTGCCCGTTACGAACGAACTGTGTAGCATGAAATATATACGGTGCGTTGCCGGAGTCGGCATTTCCAGCGCGCGCGAAAGCGTGAGTATTGAACGTCGAGTCGCTTGCCCAACTTCAGGACCTGTTGGCGTGGATTGATGACCTCATCCGCGCCGCTGTGGCGCGCGCCCAGGCCAATGGGCGCGACCCGACCGACGCCTTGCGCGGTCTTGTGATTTCTGACGAAGAAGTTGCCGAGCAATTGGGCCGCCCTCCGATGCAGGGCCTGTGGGGCGAATCGCCCCTGTTCCCGGCCTTCGACGAGTGGCCGGGCGGGCGTGACGCGGGGCTGCCGCTGGTGCGCCTCGCGCACCGTTTCGGCCTGTCGCTGCTCGACTGTCATATTCTGCTGCTGTGCGCCG
>JAEURB010000437.1 GCA_016788435.1 Anaerolineae bacterium
AGCTGAGCAGGTGGCCATAGCGGTGAACGGGCGTGCCATCGGTTTCCTCGCCGTCAGCCAGCCACATCGTCCGGTTGGCAGCGGCATGATACGGCGAGTTTGGCAGTCCCGGATAGAAGACCCCCTCGACCGCCGGATGCGCGGCAAGGAACTCCGCCACCTGCAGCGTGTGGTTGCTCAACTGATCCATCCGCATCCGCAGGGTGCGCAGGTCGTTGAGCGCCATCAGCGCGTTGAATGGGCTGAGCGCCGGCCCGTGATCGCGAAAGGGTAGCAGCTTGACGTATTGGGCGAAGTTGTCGCGCAGCGCGTCGGGGCCAACTGGTGACGGGATGCCGTGCCGGGCGATCAGCGCGCCGGCAATCGCCATGCCGCTGCTGGTCATGCTCTTGCTGACGGAATGGACGACGATATCAGCCCCGTACAGTAGCGGGCGCAGCAGGGCGGGCGTGGCGACGGTCGAGTCGACGATCAGGGGGACGCCATGCTGGTGAGCGAGGTCGGCCACCCCCTCGATATCGAACACAGCCAGCGCCGGGTTGCTCGGCATTTCGCCGTAGACGAAACGCGTATTGCCGTCAATCGCGGCAACCCACTCATCGAGGTTCAGCCCGTCGCGTATCCACCGTACCTCGACGCCGCGCTCGGCTGCATAACGCTGCTGGAAGAGCATGAACGTGCCGCCGTAGCACTTGGCCGAAGCGACGATGTTCATCGGCTGGCCCGTCACTTCGAGGAACGGGTTGGTGGCCATAAAGATGGCAGACATGCCAGAAGACGTGGAGCAGGCCGAGGTCGGCGCGTCCAGCCCATAGCCCTCCAGCAGCGCCAGCGTCGCTTCGAGATAGTGCAGGGTGGGGTTGGCGATCCGGCTGTAAGTCCATGAGGGAATCTGGTAGGCGAGCGCTGCTTCCATGTGGGCGCTGCTGGCGAAGTGCTGCGCCGGGCTGAAGTAGGCCGGTTCGATGATGCTGCCCTGATTGGCCAGCGCCGCCTCCATGTTGTAGATGCCATGCACGGCGATGGTGTCGAAACGCTTGCGTCGGGCGCTTCTTATGGCGCGCGCTTCCGCTTCGGCGGCGGCCTGCGCCTGCAGGACGGCGGGATCGGTCATTAAGGCGGTGGCATCCATCAGGAAGTCCTCTCTCTATTGCCTAATCGTCTATCGGAAGTCCGGTCGTATTCTTCACCTCGGCAAAGACGAGGCTGGTTTGAATGTGGGCCACGCCGTGAATTGGCATCAGCTTATGGATGACCAGGTGTTCGAGTTCCTTGCGGTTGCGCACAGCCACCTTGAGCAGATAGTCGTATTCGCCGGTGACGTGGTGGCACTCCAGCACCTGCGGCAGCGCCACGATACTGCGCCGGAAGGCGTCCATTTGGTCGTACTGATGCAGTTGCAGGCGGACGTGAATGAAGCAGAGCAGGTCGAAGCCCAGCATCTCGCGGTCGAGCAGGGCGACATAGCGGCGGATGAAGCCGCGCCGTTCCAGCCGCCGGATACGGCTGTGCAGCGCAGGCTGCGACAGATGAATACGCCGCGCCAGTTCAGCGTTGCTGATCCGGGCCTCGCCTTGCAGTTCGCGCAGGATCGCCTGATCCATCTCGTCCAGCTCGTGAAATTGCGAAGGAGCTTCCATCATCTGCCTACCATCCTGAGTTGTCTTCGGCTCTATGCCGTGAACTACGAATAATTATAGCCCAGCAGGCAATCCCGGCGATGAATCTTCCGGAGAGCGCATGATTAACGAGGCATCGGGCGAAGACTTATCGTCAGCTGATGGAGATTGGTAATCAAAAAGCCCGCGCCGGGGGAGCGCGGGCTTAAGGGAGCAGATTTGGGGGGAGCGTCAGGCAGAGACGGCCAGCGCCGCGACCTGGATGGTGGGCCGCGCCGGAAGCAGGATCGGCTTGGCGACAGCTTCGATCAGGCGGAACGAATTGCCTTCGGGGTCAATGGCATACAACTGGCGTTCCGTTTGCATGCCAGCCCGGATCGGCGTGATTAGTCGGCCGCCATGCGCCTTGATGCGCTCGACGATCACATCGAACGCCGAAACGGTCAGCGCGCCCAGGTGGCCGCGCTCGCTGGCCGTGCGCTTATGCAAACGGCCATCAATCTGCGGCGCGGTGATTGGCCCGCTGCTCACCCACCAGCTTTGCTCTCCGCGCTGGCGCAGAAACGACCAGCGAAACACGGCCGAATAGAACGCCATCGCGCGCTGCGGGTCATCGGCGTAAATCGCGTAAGGGTCCATGAGCATCTCCCGAAGCAGATGAGAACAGGGCTAGCACAGTTGTTCTATACAATAGCACGCATGTTCTACACTTGTCAAGCGGAAGTGCAAGGGCTGGGCGCGGAATGCGAGGAACAGAGTAGGACTGGAAGTCCAACCCCGGGTGACTTTCTTAGTTACGTCAAGCGAACACTCCAACGCAGCCGTGCTAAGCTAGGATCATTGCCGTTTCACAGGGAGCCAAACATCATGCGGAAGCTAGGGTTGTTTGCAGTAATCGTTATGGCGCTCTTGGTCAGTATTGGGGTAATCGCGCAGGACTCCTCCCTTGAATCGTTCAATGAATGCGACCTCGCGGGACTTTCCTCCGCCATCACCGAATCGATCGCATCTGCGGGTGATGACGAAGAGACGCTGGACACCGTACTTGGTGAAGCCGCCAGCGCAATTTCGCGGGTCCGTGCAGCCTGCGCTGGGTTGAGCTTTGAGGGAAATAATGCAAAGCTCATCGGCCAAATTACGCTTGACGAGGGGCATTATCGGGTTCGAGTTACAACGCCCGGCTTCTTCAGTGCTTCTCTCGACGTACTGGACGGCGGCTGCAATGCGGGATTTATGGGTCTCTTCAATTTGTTCCAGGGGCAGGCGACAGACGGTGCTGAGGTACTTGTTACCTCACAGGGCTGCGAGGCTTTGGTGAACACCCAAAACGTGACCGATGCATGGACGCTTAGCTTCGAGAAACTCGACTGATCCCAATCACAACACGAGCCACTCGACGGGTCGTTGCGCGAGTGGCTCATGTGTTGTCCGTCTGTCCGCCTCAACTATGGAGCCCCGCCCGTCGTCAGCCGTTTCCACGCCCGCTGATAACGCGCCACGCGCTCCAGGTCATCGGTGCGCAGCAGGCCGCCGCGCCGCAAATCCATATTGTCTTCGAGGTCGGCCAGCTTGACGCGCACCGCCAGCGGGTTCGGCGCGATGCGCTCGATGAACTGCTCGTAGCTCTCGTTGTTGCGCCGCGTCAGGCAGTCCACCGCCGCCAGCACCGCTTCAGAATAGCCCATCAACCGCAGTTCATCGGTTGTCACCGCCGTGTCCTCGACCACATCGTGCAGCGCCGCTGCCATCTGCGCGGGCGCGTCGAACACGCGGGCCACCACGCGAATGACGTGCAGGATATAGGGTTGGCCATAGCGGTCCTTCTGCCCGGCGTGGGCGCGCACCGCCAGCGAAATTGCGTCTTCTACCGTGGGCATGGCGTCAAACCTCCACCTTTGGTCTCGTCTCACTGCGCCGCTATAATAGCCCGCTATGATGCCCCGTCGCTGGTTCCTCATCCCGCTTGCCCTGCTTGCCCTCACCGCCGCGGCCGCCTGTGACCCGCTTGCGCCGATCCCGACGCCGACGGCTGTCGTGATGATCGTCACCCCAGACGCCAGCCTCACTCCGCCGCCGACCCTGACGCCGACCTCTACAACTACGCCGCAGGCGACGCCGACCCCGGAGCAAAGCCCGACGCCAACCGCCTTCCCCTGCGCGGAAGAGGGCGGGCGTGTGCTCAATTTTGATGACTTCGAGAGCGCGGTGGCGGATGAGAACCTGCCATATCGGGTCTACATTCCGCCCTGCTACCTTGAAACGCAGAAGCGTTACCCGGTCGTCTATCTGCTGCACGGGCTGCGCCAGGATGAGAACACGTGGATTGAGGCCGGCGTGGTGGATGCGCTCGATCAGGCCATCCGGCTGGGAGCCATTGGTCCGATGATCCTCGTCATGCCATCGTTCGGAAGCATCGGCACGCTCGACCAATTCCCGCCCGACCCATCGTTCGAAAGCGTGGTGCTGGACGAACTGCTGCCGGCTATCGAACGCGATTTCTGCACTATCAACGACCGCGCCTACCGGGCCATTGGAGGCATCTCGCGCGGTGGTTTCTGGGCCTATTCCATCGGCATGCGCCACCCGGACGTTTTCAGCAAGCTCGGCGGGCACAGTGCGGCCTTCAACGAGGACAACGCACCGGCCGCTAACAATCCGCTCGAACTGGCGCTCAACGCCTCGTTCCTGGCGGCGGCCGACCTCGACATGTACCTCGACAACGCCGCCAGCGACCCGGCAGGTATTGGGCTGGAGCGCTTCTCCAGCCGCCTCAGCTCGCGTGGCATCCCGCACACTTACGTCATTTCGCCCACCGGCGAGCACGATATGGACTACTGGACGGCCCACGTCCAGGAATATCTGTCGTTCTATGGCACGGGCTGGCCGCTGTCCGACGCTGAACTGCCGTCCTGCCTCGAACCCAGCCCGTAGGCCGTGCGCCATGCCCACACCCTTCACCCATCTCGCCAGCGCCCAGCGCCTGCTGGACGACGAGGGCTGGTCTGCGCCGGGCCGCGCCTTTCTGCACGCCCACGCATCAGCCTTTCTGCTCGGCAGCATCGCGGCCGATGGGCATGCCTGCTCGGCTCTGCGCCGCGAAGACACCCATTTCTACACCTACGACCGGCCGATCACCACCCCGCCGTCCGCGATTATGCTCACGCGCTACCCCGCACTGGTCGCGCCGGATTCCGCCGGTCAGCGTGCCTTTGTCGCTGGTTACATCGGCCACCTGGCGCTCGATGAGGCGTGGACGGAACGCGTCACGCGGCCGTATTTCATCGAGCCAGCCTGGGGCAGCAGCGCCGAGCGCCTTCTGATGCTCAATGTACTGCTGGCTGGTATGGATGAACGCGACCGTCACCTGCTTCGCCCGAACTTGATGGCCGCGCTGCCCGGCGCAGTCCCGGCGAAGTGGCTTCCGTTCCTGCCCGATGCGGCGCTCATCGCCTGGCGTGACCAGGTCGCCAGCCAGCTTGAACCGGGCGCGCCGAGCCAAACTCTGCCCATCGTCAGTGCCCGTACGGCTACGACGGTAGAAGCACTGCGCGAACTCATTCACTCTGATGAGGCGCAGAATACGCGGCTGTGGGCACACGTCCCCCGCATCGTTGTCGAAGCGACCGAGGCCCACATGCAGGACTACGCGCGCGATCTGGTCGGAAACTATCTCGACGGAGTTGGCTGAGGCGGGATAGCAGAGGAAAGATCACCGAGAAGAATACAAAGAGCGCCAAGGGTTGATTTTGTCCCCTTGGCGCTCTTCGTGTTCTTGGTGTTCTCCGCGTTTGCTTTTTGGCGTTCTTACTTCGCGTTTGTGCTTCCTGCGCCTCTCAGTGCAGCACGCCGCGCCGGATGAAGAACTTCTCGATTTCGACCGCGATCAATACGACTGTGCTGAGTACGAGGCAGAGCGCAAGCTGATCGAAGGTGAGCGGGTTGGTGTTGAAGATCTGGTTGAAGAACGGCATATAGATGCCACCCACCTGCACCAGCACCGTCAGGCCAATGGCCACCAGCAGCAGCGGATTGCCGAAGAACGGCAGCTTAAACGACGACTCGACGTGCGAGCGCAGGCCGAAGGCATGGCCCATTTGCGCGATGGTGAGGAAGACGAAGACCATCGTGTTCCAGGCGGGCTTGCCGTTGGCGGCCAGAATGTTGCTGGACCATGCCCAGTAGGCCAGGGCAATACCCGTCCCGCCCAGAACAGCGCCAACGATGATGATGTGGCGGCCCAGCCCGCGCCCGAACAGGCTTTCGTTCGGGTCGTAGGGCGGGCGCTTCATCACACCCTTCTCGCTCTTTTCGACGCCCAGCGCCAGCGCCGGCAGGCCGTCGGTGATAAGGTTCATCCACAGGATCTGGAGCGTGGTCAGCGGAATAGTCATGCCCGCGATCATCTGCGTCGCCAGCAGCACCAGCAGTTCGCCGGTATTGCTCGCCAGCAGGTACTTGATGAAGCGCCGCACGTTGTCGTAAATCGTGCGGCCTTCTTCAGTTGCCGCAACGATGGTGGCGAAGTTGTCATCGAGGATGACCATATCCGAAGCTTCCTTCGAGACGGCCGTACCCGTGATGCCCATCGCCACGCCGATATTGCTGCGCTTGAGGGCCGGCGCGTCGTTCACGCCGTCGCCGGTCATCGCCACGATCTCGCCGCGCGCCTGCAGCGCCTCGACGATGTTCAGCTTGTTTTCGGGCGATACGCGGGCGTAAACCGATACCTCCGTGACAACCTCACGAAGCTTTTCCACGCTCATCTCGCTCAATTGCACGCCGGATAGCACCCGCGCATCTGCGCCATCCACGATGCCGATTTCACGGGCAATGGCGATGGCCGTCAGCGGGTGGTCGCCCGTAATCATCACCGGCCGGATGCCCGCGCCCTTGGCCACTGCGACGGCTTCCTTCACTTCCGGCCGTGGCGGGTCAATGATGCCGACCATGCCGACAAAGATCAGCTCACTTTCAACCGACGGCACATTCCAGCTTCCCGGCAGCGCCTCGAAGAAGCGATAGGCCAGTCCCAGCACGCGCAGGCCGTTCGAGGCCATTTGATCATTCGAACCACTGATCCGTTCGCGCACGGCCTCGGTGAGCAAAACAATCTCGCCTTCAATCCATGCATACTCGCAAACCCGCAGCAGCGAGTCCACTGCGCCCTTGCTGAAGGCGACGTAGGGCAGCGATTGCGGGTTCAGCACTTCGGCCACCGTTGCCTCGACCGACCCCGCACGGAGTTCAAGGTTGAGGCGGTGAACAGTCGTCATGCGCTTGCGTTCAGAGTCGAACGGTAGTTCGCCCACTCGCGGGAACGCCGCATCGAGTGTCGGCTTGGCCATGCCATACCTGGCGCTCGCCATCACCAAAGCGACTTCGGTCGGCTCGCCAATCGCCTTCAGCGATTCGCCTTCGCCTTCCAGCGTCACGTCAGTACACATGGCGCTGCCCGCCAGCACCAGCGCCCGCGCGCCGGTTCTGCTCGTGCGGGCCGTGCCGTTCATGCTTTGCAGCTTGCCCACGCCCTGACTGGCGAGTTCATCCATCGAGCGCACACTGTTGCCCACATCCACCAGCGTAACCGTCATCTTATTCTGGGTGAGCGTGCCGGTCTTGTCTGAACAGATGGTCGTCACCGAGCCGAGCGTTTCGACGGCGGTCAGGCGGCGAACGAGTGCGCGGCGGCGCAGCATGCGCTGTGCGCCCAACGCCAGCGCCACGGTGATGACGGCGGGCAGGCCTTCCGGTACAACGGCGACGGCAATCGCGACCGAATCCAGCAGCACCACATCCAGCGGCGTGCCGTTGATCAAACCAACGACGAAGGCTACCACCATCACGCCCAGCGCCAGCAGCAGCAGCACTTTGCCCATTTCGGCTAGGCGGCGCTGCAGCGGTGTCTTTTCCGCCTCCACCATCTGGATGAGTTGGGCGATGCGGCCCAGTTCGGTGAGCATTCCGGTGGCTGTGACGAGTGCCAGGCCGCGCCCATAAGTGACGGAGGTGCCGAAATAGACCATATTCAGGCGGTCACCCAGCGCTGCCTTGGGGTCGTTCAGCGCTTCCCACGTCTTCTCGGCCGGCTCGCTTTCGCCAGTCAGCGAGGCCTCCTGCACCTTCAGGTTGGCGGTGTCGTACAGGCGGGCATCGGCCGGGATGATCGTGCCGGCTTCGAGCAGCACCACATCACCAGGCACGAGTTGGGCGGGGTCAATATCGAGCACCCGGCCGCCCCGGCGCACGCGCACCAGGGGGGCCGACATCTTCTTGAGGGCGGCCATTGCCTTTTCGGCGCGGTACTCCTGCGCCACGCCGAGCGCCGCGTTAAGCACGACGATAGCGAGAATGGCGATCAGTTCGGTGGTTTTGCCGAGCAGTGCCGATATCGCCGCCGCGCCAAGCAGCAGCAGCACAAGCGGGTTGGTGAGCTGTTCCCACAGAATCTTCAGCGGGCTGCGTAGCGGGGCTTCGCGCAGTTCATTGAGGCCGTATTTCGCTTGCCGTTCCTGAACATCGGCCTCACTGAGGCCGATGGCGGGGTCTACCTTAAGCGCGCTGGCGGTTGCTTCTGGCGTTCGCAGAAACCAATCCTGCCCGCCATCAGGCACCGTGGTGGGTTTGTTCTGTGTCTTCTCTACGATCATCACTTCACCGGTTGATTCATGAGGCGGGGCGCGGCGCAATCACACGCCCGCACGAGCCCCTGTTGAACTTATGGAATGAAGCGCAGTATAGGGAGGACGTTACGACGCAGTAACCCCCAAGAATTGAGGGGATAATTGAGAATGTGAGGGAATGCTTAAGACGCAGGCGGCGGCGCAGGCGGAACAGGCGTGGTTTTGAAGTCGCGCTCGATGCTGCCCGGCGATTCGCCCTTCAGCAAACGCTCACCCACCTCGCGCATGGCCGGGTCGTTCATGGCCTGATCCTGCCCGGCCTGCTCGAACATGCGCCCGATTTCACGGGTATCGCCGCCTTCCAGCACATTGAGCATTTCGCCGCTGGACAGCGCACCATAATCACGGCCCGGTTTGGCCACTGCCACCCGGCTAATCAGGCGGGTTAGGTCCGCCGCGCTGCAGTACGGGCAGGTCAATCCTGCCGCGCGCGCTTCGTCGTAGGCAGCATACGATTTAAACGTGAGCGTGACCGGCCGCCCACACGCATTGCAGCGGTATTCGTAAGCAGGCATAATGGCATCCCCAGTTGAAAGTTGAAAGCTAAAAGTTGAAAGATTAAGACAAATGCGTTGCTGCGTTTCCGTAGGGGATTGAGTACGCAACGACCAAACAGCCACAATCGAAGTTTTGCACCAGCATACTCGCGTTTCTTTCAACTCTTAACTTTCAACTTTCAACTTGAGTGAAGATGTCTGACAACCCGACACCGCCGCCCAAACGGCCGCACCCTCTCGAAGCGCCGCCACCCCGGCCGCGTCCATCCGCACCGCCGCCGCCGAACCCCGCCAGCGGCAAGGCTCGCATCCCGCTTGGCCCGAACCAGATCCTGCTGCGCATTCCGACGGTGCAGCCATATATCACCTATGTACTGATCGCCATCAACGTG
>JAEURB010000067.1 GCA_016788435.1 Anaerolineae bacterium
ATCGGCCACAGTCACCCGCACGTCGTCAAGGCGATTCAGGAACAGGCCGCGAAACTATGCTATGTCGATCCCAGCTTCGCCACCGAGCCGCGTGGGAAGCTGGGCGAGATGCTGGCTGCCGTGGCACCCGACATGAAGAAAGCGTTTTTCACCAACGGCGGCGCCGATGGCATCGAGAACGCGATGAAGATGGCCCGCCTCGTCACGGGACGCCAGAAGGTGCTCACCCGCTACAAGAGCTATCACGGCGCGACGTTCGCGGCGATGACGGCCGGGGGCGACCCACGCCGGCTGGCCAACGAGCCGGGTGTGCCGTGGATTGTGCGCCTGCCCGACCCGTACGCCTACCGCAATCCGATCTATCGCGGGCGCACGCAGGAAGAAGGCGACGCCATCATCGCCGATCTGATCGAGGATCAGGTGCTGATGGAGGGGCCGGAGAACTGCGCCGCCATCCTGATTGAAGGCTACAGCGGCACCAGCGGCATCATTCAGCCTTCCGCCCTCTTCTACAGCCGGTTGCGTGAAATCTGCGACCAGTACGGCATGCTGCTAATCGTGGACGAGGTGATGTCTGGCTTCGGGCGCACCGGCGAGTGGTTCGGCATTCAGCACTATCCCGACGTCAAGCCCGACCTGATGGTCCTGGCCAAAGGCATCACCAGCGGCTACATCCCGCTCGGCGCGGTGCTGGTTAGCCCGGCCGTAGCTCATTACTTCGACGACCACGTGCTGCACGGCGGCCTGACCTACAGCGCCCACGCGCTGGCCTGCGCGGCGGGCGTCGCCAATATGGAGGTCTATCACAACGAGAACCTGATCGAGCGCTCGCGCACGATGGGTAAGGTGCTGCGCCGGGGCCTCACCGATCTGGCCGAGAAGCACCCGGTGATCGGTGATATTCGTGGGGCGGGCCTGCATCAGGTGATCGAACTGGTGAAGAACCGCGATACGCGTGAGCCGCTCAGCGCGTTCAACAAGCCGTTCAGCGACCCGATGAAGAAGGCAGCCGTCGCTCTGAAGCAAAACGGCCTTTCGACGATGGTGCGCTGGAACATGATCTTCAGTTGCCCGCCGCTGATCGTCACCGAGGAGCAGATTCAGGAAGGACTCAGCATCCTCGATGGCGTGCTGGCGATGCTCGACGACGAGTACGAGGAGTAGGCTTCGCGCCCACCCGCAAGCACGATTCGCAAGCAGAGAGCCGCCCAAACCGGGCGGCTTTCCTGTTGATCGCAGGCCCGTAGAACGCGCTATACTTGGGGTTAGCGCTGGTCTGGAAGCAATATTAACCAGAAGGGTGGCGAATGAAATCTTTACGCGGGCTGATGGTGGTGACGGCGCTTCTCCTGATGCTGCCATTCGCGGTGAACGCCCAGGGAAATACGCAAACCGCCGACCTCGGCGATGGGTATCAGATCATTGTGCCCGCCTCATGGGTCATAGCCGGCGAAGACGGCATCTTCACGGCGGAAGAGGGCGAACTGGCCGTCGAGATCTACACCCCTGCCGGGATCGCGGAGATCATCGGGCTTGACCTGGGGAATGCCAAAGACGCGCTGGATGCGATGGTGATCCTGTCGCTTCCCATCAGCCAGGTGCGCGCCGTACGCGACGATCTGCAAAAGACGCCCATCGGGGATCGCATTGCCGCTACTATCGCTACGCCAGAAATCGAACCTGAGATGCTGCTGGCGGCGGTTCCCATGAGTGACGGAACTTTCGGCTATCTTCAGTTTTCTGCCCCTTCGGATGTGATGGCCACCATGCAGGACGAACTCCTCGCGGTGATCGAGTCGTTCGACGTGGCAGGCGAGGAGGGTGCAGCGCCAGCCAATGCGGGAAGCGGCGTCGCCTGCACCGTGAGCGCAAGCGCGGCCAATACCAGCCAGCTTCGCGTTGGCCCGGGCGAAAACCGCAGCGCAATCGCCTTCCTGCCCGCCAATACGGACGTGACTGTGACCGGCCGCATCGTGCTGAATGACGGCAGCGTGTGGTTCCAGTTGGACAAAGCCGAAGCCGCACCACAGGGCAGCGCCGCCGCCGAACTGTGGGTGATCGCGGATGCCGTCGAAACGAGCGGTGACTGCGACCAGGTGGGTGAAACCAATGCCCCGCCTGTCATCCCGATATCGGTCGCACCGCCGCCCGCCGCGACGCTTGCGCCCGGTGAGGCTGCGCCGCCGCCCGCGCAGCCTGGCGCATTGCCCTCGCCCGGCACGTGGACGCTGACGTTGGATCCGGTTATGAACGCCTCGTGCCTGGGCTATGAGAATGTGTCTGTTCCCACCGCCGACGTTTACACCTCGACTTCGTGGAGCGGAAATCTAAGCATCGTGAACAACGGCGCGTTCAATTTCGACGGGGATACCTTCCAGAGGCTTGGCAGTTCCAACAGCTTCGCAGGGACGATCAGGTTTTCTTACACGGAAGGAGGGACGACCGATACGCAAGTTCGCTTTGACCTGATCAGCTCGAGCAGTATGTCGGGTCAGATCGTGGACAACTATACCTACGACGACGGGACGCCGTGCAGCGATACGGTCACCTTCACAGCCCGGCATAACTAGCCTGTTCGTGTACCAATTGGTGAATCAAGCCGGGGCCGTTCGTCGTGAACGGCCCCGGTGCTTTTCGCAGCGGTGGGGATGGCGCCCTAGCCCAATCTGAAGTACTTCAGGCTGGCCGCCATATCCTCGACGCGATCCATCTCCAGCGTCATGGTCGGCAGCATGGGCAGGTCGCGCAGACCGGGGATGATCGCCTCGTAATCCAGCACCCCGTCATCCAGCGCGCAGTGAACGTCCACCTTCCCATCATTGTTGTTCATATGAATATGCGCCAGCAACGGCCCCAGCACCCGCAGCCATTCAGCATAGGGCGCTTCGCCGAACAGATGAGCGTGGCCGACATCGAGGCAGGCGCGCACCGACGGATGATTCACACCGCGAATCACGTCACCGATAATGGCCGGTTCGTACTCCCACATATTTTCGATGGCGATGGTGACGCCGCGTTCGGCCGCGTGTGGGGCTAACTCCGAGAAGAACTCGATATTCCGCTTCGTCCAGCTGGTTCGGTAAGCCTCGGTACGGAGCGACGTGATGAAGTTGGCGTGATAGACGACCGTCGTCACCCACAGCTCGGCCGCGATATCGAGCGCCTGCCGGTAGCGGCTCATTACCAGTTCGTTGACGCGCCGGTCCATGCTGCCGGGGGCCATATCGAAGAACGGGCCGTGCATGGTTCGCAGCGAAATGGGCGCAAGCAGCGTTTGATACTCGCGCACGACTGAGCGCCAGTCCCCATCCAGCACATCCGGGAAGGCGAAGGTCATAAGCTCGATACCGAGACCGCGTGGCCCGGCCAGCGCCACGCAGTCGCGGATATTCGCAGGTGACGCACTGAGGAGAACGCGGTCGCTCAAGATTCGCTCGTGTAATCCGGGACAGACTCTTTCACCAGCATACACCGGCATCGGCAAATGAACACTTCAGGACGGCCTTAAGCCTTTCGTCATGGTCAGGCCGGGCATTGTGCCTCTCCCGTGAACCCGGCGGGGCTCCACACCGCGGGTGTGTTGCCCTCCACGCCAGGCAGCGGTCCGCCCTGTCCACCCGGCAGCGCCAACAGAGATAGTGCATAGGTTGTTCGCAGCGCCAGCCGGTCACTTTCGCTGCTGAAACGCGGATAGTCGGGGTAAGCGAGATTGGCGGTTGGCGGGTAGAGGACGGCATCGTAATCGGCCACCCCGGTGAGCGGAATCTGCCAGACGCGGTTCGGGACTTCACCGCGAAAATCGCGCAGCACAGCCAGCATCGCGGTGCCGGATGGCAGCCAGGCCAGATCGAGCGCCAGCGCGGGCGCGAAGTTCAATTGGGTGGGCAGCGCTCCCGCTACCGCCCCGATCATCCATACGGTATCGCGGTTGGCCTCGGCGGAATAGATGAACCCGATCAGATCACCATCGGGCGACCAGCGCGGCATCGTCACGCTGCCGGCCGGGAAGTCGGTCAGCCGCGTTCGCCCCGAACCACCGGCGCTGGCCAGCCACAGATCGGCCGCCCGCACCCCCAATTCATCTGTCTCATACGACGTGTAGGCGATCTGCGTGCCATCCGGCGACCAGCGGGGTGTATGTTCATCGCCGCTCACACTCACTATCGTCACTACGCCGCTGGTGGCATCGGCCAGCGCGATACGGTGCGAATGGCCGCCCGTCGCCTCGAAGCCAGACTCCGGCTTGCTCAACGTGAAGACGATCTGGCGGCCATCGGGCGAGAAAGACGGATCCCACGCGCCCTCATCCGTTCCAGGGGTGAACACCTCGCGCAAATCACCACCGTCCAGCCGCGCCGTAAGAATACGGGCTGGGCCATTGCCTTCACTCAGCGTCAGCAGCAGGCGGCAACCATCCGGGCTGAAGCCCCAAACACGGTGCGCGTACGGCCCGAACGACAGGCTGCGCTGGCGGCCCGTCTCCACCTCCAGCAGCACGGCCTGATCCTGCGCGGCGGTATCGAAGGCCACGAGCGGCCCGTTCAACGGGGGCTCGCCCGGCTGGCCGAACGCCGCGGCGCTCAACAGCATTCCGGCAACCAGCAGTATCCACAGCAGGTAGCGCACGAACTTTCCCTCTCGCACCATGACACCTTGATGGTAACCGCTTCCTGCCTTGGCTTCCAGCGGGGCGGCGTAGGGCGGCCGTCAGTCAGCCGTCATGCACAATCCGGTTCCGCCGGGCATAGTAGAGATGTTCGCCGACAGTCTCCCCCACCAGAAGCGAATATGTTTTCCCTGAAACGCCGAACGCCCTCCGCCCCCGCGAGGGCGTTCGGCTTTCTACGGCCAGCAAAATGCGACCATTTGTGCGATAATTGAGCGTATGAACATCGCAACCTGCGCGGTCGAAACCCCGGTCGAAGGCGTCTTCGACTACGAAATACCCGCCCCGCTGCATGGCCGATTGGCACCCGGCCATCTGGTGCAGGTTCCGTTCGGCGGCGCGCTGGCCCATGCAATTGTGCTGGAAGTCCACGACCGGACGCCTGAGATCGCGCTTAAGACGCTGCTGGAGCGCTTGGATCCGCGCCCGGTGGTCACGCCCGCACAAATCGAACTCTCGCGCTGGACCAGTGAACGGTACCGCGCGCCGCTCGGCCCGTGCCTGTGGCTGTGGCTGCCGCCGGGGCTGACGGGCAAGTATGATGTACTGCTCGAACTGATCACGGCCGAAGGCGCGCAATCGCCGCTGGAGACAGAATTGGTAGCCCTGCTGACGAAGCGCGGCACACTGCGCGGCCGGCAAGTCGAGCATGCGATGCCTGGCAAACCCTGGCGCGCCGCCGCCGATGGCATGGCCCGCGCTGGTCTGATTCGCATGGATCAGGTGCTGAACCCGGCCCGCGTGCGCCCGAAAGTCGTCCACACCGCCGCCATCGCCATCCCGGCCCACGGGATTGACAAGGCGCTTCGCCACGTGGAGACACTATCGCGCCCGGCCGACTTCCTCGAACAGGTTGCCAATGCCCCGGCAGGTACGTTCATTGATGCGGAAGCGCGCAAGAAGATTGGTGTGAGCAAGGCACAAGTTGACCGGCTAATCGCGCAGGGGTATGTCGAGTGCGACAGCGAAGGCCGGGTCTATCTGGCGATGCACCGGCAGGACGTGCCGGCCGTGCTGGCCATGCTCCGCAAGACCGAGAAACCGGCCCGCATTCTGCGCGTCCTGGCCCGCGAGCGCGGTCCGATGGCGGTGGACTGGCTGTACGCGCAGACTGGCGCGTCGCTCGAAGATCTGAGGCGGCTGGAAGATGAAGAGCTGATCGTGCTGGGCGAGAAGAACCGCTGGCGCGACTCGCTGGCAGGCCAGGACTTCGAAGCCGTCCCGCCGCCCGAACTGACGCCCGCCCAGCGCGACGTTTGGACGCCCATTGCCCGGCGAATGGATGATGGACAGCCGGGCATCTTTCTGCTGCACGGCGTGACCGGCAGCGGCAAGACGGAGATCTATCTGCGCGCTATCGAGAAGGCGCTGGCACAAGGGCGCGATGCGCTGCTGCTCGTACCGGAAATCGCGCTCACGCCGCAAACCGTGCGCCGTGTGGCGGGCCGATTTCCAGGGCAGGTCGCCATTGTCCACAGCGGACTGAACGACGGCGAACGCTACGACACCTGGAGGCGCGCCCGCGAAGGGTTGTTCCGGGTGGTCGTCGGGGCGCGCTCGGCGCTGTTCACCCCGCTGCCCAACGTTGGGCTGGTCATCCTCGACGAAGAACACGACCACAGCTACAAGCAGTCTCCGCCGCTGCACCTGCCCTACTACGACGCCCGCCGCGTGGCCGAAGAGATGATGCTGCGCGCCAACGGAGCGCTGATTATGGGCAGCGCGACGCCTGATGTGGACACCTACCACCGGGCGGTGCGCGAGGAAATCGTCCGCCTCGAACTGCCAGACCGCATTATGGGCCACCGCCTGCGCGATGAAGCCGGGGCAGAGCCAGACAGCGCGCCACTGGAAACGCTGAACGCCGAACTGCCGCCAGTGCAGATCGTGGATATGCGCGCCGAACTGAAGGGCGGTAACACCAGCATCTTCAGCCTCGCGCTGCAGCAGGCGATGGCGGAAACACTGGCGCGCGGCGAACAGGCCATCCTGTTCCTCAACCGGCGCGGCCAGTCCACCTACGTCTTCTGCCGGGACTGCGGCTACGTGGTGCGCTGCCCGCGCTGTGAAGCGCCGCTGACGTGGCACCGGCATGGCCAGCGCCTGCGCTGCCACCGCTGCGACTACAGTGCACCTGAGCCGACCCTGTGCCCGGCCTGCAGTTCGCGCCGCATCAAGTTCTTCGGGGCGGGGACACAGCAGGTGGAGGGCGCGCTGAACGCGCTGTTCCCGAAGGCGCGCGCCCTGCGCTGGGATGCCGACACCGCCGGTGATTTCGCCGCCCACGACGCGCTACTGCAGCGGTTCATCAACCGCCAAGCCGATGTGCTGATCGGCACGCAGATGGTGGCGAAGGGGCTGGACTTGCCGCTCGTGACGCTGGTTGGGGTGGTCAGCGCCGATGTCGGCCTGAACTTGCCGGACTTTCGCGCGCCGGAGCGCACGTTCCAATTGCTGACGCAGGTGGCGGGGCGGGCCGGACGCGGCTTGCTGGCCGGCCAGGTCATCCTGCAAACCTATCAGCCGGATCACTATGCGATACGAGCGGCCGCCGGCCACGACTACGCGGGGTTCTTCAAGCGGGAGATCGCCTACCGGCAGGAAATCGCCTATCCACCCTTTCGGCGGCTGGTGCGGCTGCTATTTATGTACGACGATGAGCGCAAGGCCCGGGAACAGGCTCAGCGGGCGGCCACGCAAATTCGTGAGCAGCTGCGCGCGCTGCATATGAGCGGCACCGAACTCATCGGCCCGGCGCCGTGCTTCTTCACCAAAGAGAAGGATGATTACCGCTGGCACCTGTTCCTGCGCGGCCCCGACCCGCTGCCCGCGTTGGCCGGTTTGCGCCTGCCACACGGCTGGTACGTGGATGTGGACCCGGTGGAGGTGTTGTAGTCTTACGGATGACTGAAACAACGCCGGCGTCTGAGGCGTGGGCTGTTTGGTTGCGGTTGGCGCGGCACAATCAGCCGCAGAGACCCTCAACGCCGCAATTGAAGGGGCAGGAATTATGCCAGTTATGCCTGAACGGTTTATTGACGGGTTCTCGATCCCGCTGATCTTCGTCTTGCTGGCGCTAGCCGGAATGATTGTGTACGAAATTGGCTTCCGGATCGGGCGCTGGCATCAGGCACGCACGCATGAAGAGCAGGAAGGCTTCGCTGACACGCTGGTTGGCGCAGTGCTGGCTCTGCTGGCTTTTCTGCTGGCCTTCACCGTTGGCATGGCCAGCTCGCGCTTTGATGCACGGAATGACCTGGCCTTGCGCGAGGCG
>JAEURB010000085.1 GCA_016788435.1 Anaerolineae bacterium
ACCTTCGCCTGGATCGACAGCTTTCGCAGCGTCCTCATCCGCTTTGACCGTCAAGCCGCCCATTTCCTCGGCAAGCATTTCGTGATCTACACCCTCATCAATCTTCGCTCACTTCTCGCGCCATAAGTTTCAATGGGTTCAACTACATTTTCATTACAACCAAGGGTGTCTCGGCCGAAGTGTTTGAAAAGTCACTTGCGCTTTATGCTGAAACCGGGGGAACAGAGTTTGCGATTTTGGATTGCATCGGCTTTGTCAGACACTTCTTGCACCTGTTTCATCGAGTCAGAGTAGACTATCTTGAGGCACTACAAACACTGGTTCTCGATGAGCCTGCAAGTTCCGTATCACACGAACTCAAGGAAGCTTTCCTGACACTACGACAGCTTGCTGAGGCTGAATACTCGGACCTTACATGATCTTTCGTCCCGACTCCGCTTCTTGTCGCACTAGATAGGAGCAACTTCTATATAGCAAGAGACGGCCTCCGTTCATCGCGGGGGCCGTGTTGATTCCGGGGCGCTTCGTTCCGCTAGCTCTCGCTCATCTCGCGCAGGGCGTCGGTCGAGGCCGTTGATGTTTCCGGGCGCGCCGAGTGGCGTTCGAGAAGGAGGCGGCCATTATTGTTCTGGCTAAATTTGTACTATGCTGTATTAAGCGCAAGGTCTCGTTTTCTCGTGTAAAGGAGGACTCCACGTGAAGAAATTCAGTTTGCTGCTCGTGCTGGTTGCGCTGCTTGTAGTTGCCGGCGCTGCTTTGGCGCAGGGGCCGGTGCCGTCCTGGTTTCTGACACAGGGCGCGCCAAATACATGCTCCTCGACAAGCGGCTTCAGTCTGAACGGTGTCGAGGTCAATATTCCGTCTGGGCAGGCGTCGGAAAGCGGCGTGCTGAGCGCGCCGGGCAACCCATCGCTCGGCTTCACAAATGACGATGCCTACGGCCCGAATGTCGGGACTCTGGGCGGCTTCTTCGTCTTCGTCTCTCCTCCGTACTCACTTCCCGCCAATACGCCGCTGACGCTGTCGGTAACGACTTTCTTCGGCACCAACCAAACCGGTGGCGTATCCTACGTGAGCACGATCACATGGGATTGCACCACGGGCGTGTTGATCGTGGTGGCTCCACCGGCGGCTGCGCAGGTCTGTAACAACCCACTGCCTGATGGCTCCGTCGTGGGTGATGCGCCGGGCGGCGCGCAGGTCTATTGGCAGCCGGCTGCCGACAAGAACTCGGGCGGAGTTGTCCTCAACCCGGGAAGCTACTGGGTGGTGGGATTTGACGAGACTGGCGAGTACGCCCAGGTTTGGCTGACGTGCGACACGCAGCTGTTGTGGATACGGGCGGACACGATTGGGCCGAGCGCCAACGCACCATGGAATGGCAGGCCGCTGCCAACCCGTATAGTTGGGTAGAGGCGTCCGCAGAGTAACTCCCGCTGGCGCATAATTCAGCCTGAAAACACACAGCCCCCGTTCATCGCGGGGGCTGTGCTGTTTCTCAGGGCGCTTCGTTCCGCTAACTCTCGCTCATCTCGCGCAGGGCGTCGGTCGAGGCCGTCGGCGTTTCCGGGCGTGCCGAGTGGCGCTCAATCACGCGCCATGCGCCATCCTCGCGCCGCCAGATATCGGTGACGAAGAACGTCGCGCTGCGGTCCACGCCGTCTACTGTTGCTTTCTGCGACCACAGGATCGAGACGATGCCGATATCGCCCGCCACCGTCACCTGAATGTCGTCGAAGCGAATCCACTCCGGCTCGTAGAGGTGGATGGTGCCGAGCCAGCGCTCGCGGCTCATGATCTGGAACGGCCGCCCAGCCACCCCGGTGATCAGCCGGCAGTCCGGGGCGACGATGCGTTCCAGCGCCGCCAGATCATGCGCTTTCATCGCGTTCGTCCAGGCGTGTTCGACAGCGATCAGGGCTTCCACGTCGCTCATTGGTTCGTTCCCGGCTGCCATGCGCCTTATCCCAGTTCGCTGCGGCCGAGCAGCGCGCCGGAAAGCGTGCCACTGTCGGCATACTCGATGTCGCTGCCGACCGGCAGGCCGCGCGCCAGCCGCGTCAGGCGCACCGTGCGCCCGGTCAGTTCGCGGCGGATGTACATGGCGGTCGCGTCCCCTTCGAGGCCGGGGTTGGTGGCGATGATGATTTCGTGGATGCCGCCTCTGTCCACCCGTTTGACCAATTCGCGGATGCGCAGGTCTTCCGGGCCGATGCCGTTGACGGGCGAAATCGCGCCGTGCAGCACGTGATAAACGCCCTTGAAGGCGTTGGTGCGCTCCAGCGCCAGCACATCGAGCGGCTCTTCGACCACTGCGATCATCGCCTGGTCGCGGTTGGCGTCGGCGCAAATCGGGCAGGGGTCGCTCACCGTGATGTTGAAGCACACCGAGCAGAAGCGCGTGTTGGCTTTCAGGTCGCGCAGCGCGTCGGCGAGGCGCAGGCTGGTGTCATCCGGCGCGCGCAGGAGATAGTAGGTCAGGCGCGAGGCGGTTTTCGGCCCCACGCCGGGCAGTTGCGAGAACGCTTCGATGAGCCTCGTCACCGGCTCGGGGATGGCTTTCGACATAAGGACAGTTGAAAGTTGAAAGTTGAGAGTTGAAAGTTAAAAGCCAGAACACTGGACGTTACCGGCGTCACCATCAGGTTCCTGCTTTCAACTTTCAACTTTCAACTTTCAACTTCTTTACCCCAGCAACCCGCCGAGGCCGGGCATGCTGCCGAGGCCACCGGTGATCGATTCCATGCGCTCGGCCGCCATCGTCTGGCTCTGCTCGATGGCCTGATTGACCGCCACCACCAGCAGGTCCTGCAGGTCGTTCATCCACTCCTCATCGCTGGTGTCAATGATGCCAGGATTGATCGTGATCGCCTGCACGCGCTGATGGCCGGTAATCGCGATCTTGATCGCGCCGCCGCCCACCGTGACCTCGGTCACTTCGTTGGCCAGCGCTTCCTGCGCCTCGACCATATCCTGCTGCATCTTCTGAAGCTGGCGCATCATGCCTGCCTGGCCGCCCGGCATACTCGGGCCGCCAAAACCGCCGCCTTTTTTCCCCATCGCCTTGTTCTCCTGTCCTATTGGTCTACTCGTCGAATTTCAGCTCCATACTCGGCGCCGGCCGAAAGGAGCGGGTCGTTCAAGTCCAGCGGCTGTTCGGCCGGGCTGGCTGCCGCGCCACCCAGCGACAGATGCAGCGTGAATGGCACGCGGAATACTTCGCGCAGCGCCCGCACGATTACGCTCTGCTTCTCCGGGTAGGGGTTGATGCGCTTGAAGTACGTCTCGTTCTCCGCCACCAGATACACCACATTGCCCTCTACCCGCTGGGCGCGGAAGTACTTCATCACGTCCGGGCTGGTTTTGCTGAAACGCGACATGATGCGCAGCACTTCGTCCCAGCGGTCGTTAATGGCGGCCGCTGTGATCCCGTGCGGGCCGGGGTGATCGGCGAGGGCGGGGGGCAGCGGCTCGGCGGTCGCCGGGGTGTGTGCCGCCGGCGGCGCAGCGTACACCGTCACGACCTCCTCAGCACCGCGCACGCTTCCGACCAGCGCCAGTTCGAGGGCCAGTTGCGGCTGCCAGCCGCCGCGCGTGCCAGCAATGGCATCATTAAATGCGCGCAGCGCGCGCAGAAGTGAACTGCGCCCGATTGCCGCCGCCTGGCCCGCATACAGCGAACGGTCGGCTTCCGAGGCTTCGATCAGTTCAGGGCCGGCCATCTGCGCCAGTAGCACCGCCCGCAGATGCTCGACGGTTTGCTGGGCGAACTGGCGCGGGTCGCTGCCGTGATCCATTGCCGATTGAATGACGCGCAGGCCCGAAGCGGCGTCCTGCGCGATGACGGCTTCGACCAGCGCGCGCACGGCGGCATCACTGGCCGTGCCCAGCACCCGTTCCACCAGTTCCAGGCTGATGAGCTCGGTCGGATCGGTCACGATCTGGTCGAGCAGGCTGATGCTGTCACGCATGCTGCCGCCGCCCTGCCGGGCGATGCGTTCGAGGGCGGGCCGTTCGGCGTGCAGTGCCTCGGCCTCGACAATCCGCTCCAGCCGGTCGGCCACCTCGGTGACCGAGAAGCGGCGGAACTCGAACTGCAGGCAGCGGCTTTTGATGGTGGCCGGCACCTTGTCAATCTCGGTCGTCGCCAGCACGAAAATGGCGTGTTCGGGCGGCTCTTCCAGCGTCTTGAGCAGCGCGTCAAAGGCGCTGCCGCTGAAGCGGTGCACTTCGTCAATGATGTAAACCTTGAAGCGTCCTTCGCCTGGCGAGAACGCGACTTTCTCGCGCAGGTCGCGCACGTCGTCCACGCCGGTGTGCGTCGCCGCGTCAATCTCGATCAGGTCGAGGAAGCGGCCCTCGTTGACAGCGATACAGGCCGCGCATTCGTTGCATGGCCGCCGGTCGGGGTCGGGGTGCAGGCAATTAACGGCTTTGGCCAGCAGGCGGGCGGTCGTCGTTTTACCCGTGCCGCGCGGCCCGCTGAACAGATAGGCATGGCGCACGCGGTCACTGCGCAGCGCATTGCGCAGCGTGCGCGTAATATGTTCCTGACCGACCATTTCATCAAAGGCCAGCGGACGCCAACTCAGATACAACGCCTGTTCAGGCAAGGGGATCCCTCATGCTGAATCGCCCCTTGAGTCTATCAGTTTCACCCCCGGCGGGCAATCAGCGGGATCGTCCATTACGCCGCTATCGCCCAGCAGTGCTATAATCAACATCAGCTTGTGACAGTGAGTTTGAAGGAATGCGCCATGAGTCTCGGCCCCACTGAACTGATCATCATCCTCGTGATCGTCCTGGTCCTGTTCGGCGTCGGACGCGTCTCAAAGATTGGCGGCGAACTGGGCAGCGCAGTCGCCAATTTCCGTAAGGGGCTGGACGACGGTTCGAAGAAGAAAACTGACGCGCCGGCCGATGAGACACCAGCGGCGAACCCGGGCGAAACCAAGT
>JAEURB010000097.1 GCA_016788435.1 Anaerolineae bacterium
GGATTGGCGATGCAGGCGTGTGGACAAAGTGCTGAGGTAGAACAACGGTTGACACACCTGCAGGCAGAATCTTCTGATAACGCCGACAGCTTTTCGCTGCGTATTCTGATCTCACGCTGTTTCATCCATTACCTGAACGGGGATACCGACCGCCTGCACCAGATGGCGCGTCTGCTGATAGAACGGGCATCGGACACCAGCCTGGCCACGCTGTCCAACTGGGGCCAGTATTTTCTCGGAGTCGTGCATTATGAGCAGAACCAATTAGATGCGGCGGCCGAGCACTTCATGGAAGCCATCAACCACCGCTACTCAGCACAGGCTTTGACCGGCCGGGCGAGTTTCGTGGGCCTGGCCCTCACCCGCCTCGCCCAAGGCAATTCGGGCGAGGCCTTGGCCGTATTGGCCCAGTTGAGCGAGTATGATCTCGCTACGCTCAGCGCCGAAACCAGCGAAACACAGTCGCTGCGGGCCCGGCTTCAGCTTGCCACTGACCAAACGGCAAGTGCCGCGCGCTGGGCAGATTCGTTCGTTGCCCCGCCGGCGTCGCAACCACTGCTATGGCTGGATGAACCTCGGCTTACCTGGGCTGAAATCCTGATCGCGCTTCGGAAACCGGGTGACGTGGAGGCCGCGCTGGAGTACCTGGATGAGCTGTTGGAACAGGCCATGCACACGCACAATTGCTTCGTACAGGTTCGGATACTGGTGATGCGAGGACAGGCTCTCTCGGCGCTCAACCCGCCACGCACCGGTGAAGCCTTGCAGGAACTCAGGCGCGCAATTGAACTGGCAGAGCCGGGAAACCTGATACATCCATTTCTGGAAGCAGGCAAGCCAATCACGAAGCTGCTTGACAAGCTAGCTGAGGAAAATGACGACGGCAGGTTCATCGCGCGAATTGCCGCGGAAGGCTCGATACGGTTCACCGGCCCTGAACGAAGCTCACCACCAGGCGACACCAGACCTGTTGAACCACTGACGGTACGTGAGCATGCAGTGTTGACTCTGATGCAACAGCGACTTACTGACAAGGAGATCGCACAGCGACTCAGTATATCGGTGCAGACGGCCAAGCGCCACGCCGCAAATATCTACGTCAAGCTCGGTGTCAGCCGCCGGTGGGATGCGGTCACTCTGGCTGAGGCGCAAGGCCTGTTGACGCCGGTCAGTTAGCTGTAATCTGCGCTCAGTCTGATCGTCTACACCTAAATTACATCCAATGAGTGACGCGCCAGAACGGTGCGTTGCCTCAGAATTACAGTATGGTCACGGAACCGCGTGGGCACACGTCTCCATTCGATGAACCTGCCATCTACCAAATCAATGTAGAGGGGCGTATTCCTGTGGTATGGGGAGATCGCCTCGAGGGGATGTCGGTGACAGACGTTCCGACTGTGTCTCCCTGGCATGTATCAACGCTGACGGGGCGACTTGAGGATCAGGCGGCACTGGCCGGTGTACTCAACAGTTTGTATGCTCTGCACCTCGTCGTCCTGTCCGTCACGCGCATAGGGCCAATGCCGTTCGAATAGGGTTAGCATTGTGACTTCCGGGCGCACCTGCAGTATGATCCATCCCCACAGTGGAGAAGAGGGAGTGATGCAGAGCGCAACATGGTGAAGATGTGGATACTGCAATAAGCGCGGTGAATTTGCTGGCACACGCTGGCGCACAACCACACGGCGCCAACGGCAGGGTGAGCACCACCATTGGTTCGGATGATACTGGAGAGAGAACATGGTCAGAGGACGGCGGGATGATGATGATCGTGGCGGGCCAGGTGCACGCGGCGCAGGTGGCCCCAATCGTTACCAGATGCGTGAGAAATTGGCATCGTTCGGCGACGACTTCTGGATTGAAGATGGCGCTGGCCGCCGTGTATACAAGGTCGACGGCAAGGCGCTTCGCGTGCGCGACACGCTGAAGATACGGGACGCGGCCGGCCGTGAAGTCGCCGAAATCCAGGAGAAACTGGTGACCGTGCGCGACACGATGGACATCTCGCGCGAAGGCCACACCATCGCCACGGTCAAGAAAGCGCTCTTCACCCCCCTGCGCGCCCGCTTCGATGTGAGCGTGGCCGGCGGAGCGGATATGGATGTTCAGGGGAACATCGTTGACCACCAGTACCGGATCGAACAGGGCGGCCGCCAGATTGCCGAAGTGTCGAAGGCATGGTTCCGCGTTCGCGATACGTACGGCGTCGAAATTCAGCCCGGGCAGGATGACGGGCTGATCCTGGCGATCACCGTGGTGGTCGACCAGTTGAGCGGTATCGGCTGATGAGTTAGTTGCCAGCGCGCAGCGGGGTTTGGGCCGATTCGCAAACCCCGCTGCCGCGCCCGGGATACTGACTGCGTTTGAGGCAACACTGCGTGCCTGGCAACTGCTAACAGCAGAGGCTCAACGATGACAACCCATTCAGAGGCGCCAACGAAACGCAAGTTCACTTTCCCCTCCGCTTATACCATCCTCGCCTTTCTGATCATTGTGGTCGCGGGATTGACTTATGTCATCCCGGCCGGCCTGTACGACCTCAACCCCGACGATGGCGCGCCCATTCCAGGTACCTACCATACGGTTGAACCCAACCCGCAGGATGTTTCCGACATTCTGCTGGCGCCGATTAACGGCATGTATGGCCTGCAGGACGAAACCGGAAACATCAGCATCTATAACAGCGGGGATTTGTACGGCGCGATTGACGTCGCATTGTTCATCCTGGTGATTGGCGGTTTCCTCGGCATCACGATGAAGACGGGCGCAATAGATGCGGGCATCGCCGCCGTCGTCCAACGCCTTGGGAACCGGGGCAAACTGCTCATCCCAATCCTCATGATCATCTTCGCGGCCGGCGGCACATCCTACGGCATGGCAGAGGAATCGCTTGCCTTCTACCCGCTGGTCATCGCGGCGCTGATCGCCCTCGGCTATGACGCGCTGACCGGGGTGGCGGTCATTCTGCTTGGCGCGGGGATCGGCGTCCTCGGTTCGACGGTCAACCCGTTTGCCACCGGCATCGCGTCGGGGTTCGCGGGCATCCCTCTGACGGATGGCCTTCCGCTGCGCATCATCATCCTCGTCGTCGGCACAGCGTTCGGAATCTGGTACGTCATGCGTTACGCCGCAAAGGTGAAGGCCGACCCGGCCAAGTCACACGTGGCCGACCAGGAAGCTGCGAATCGCAAGCATTTCCTGCGCAGCGAAGCGCAAACGGAAGCGCCGGAATTCACGACCCGCCGCAAGGTGGTGCTGCTGCTGTTCGCGCTGTCGTTCGTCATCATGGTCGTCAGCGTCATTCCGTGGGTTGACCTCGGCATCACCCGCATCAAGACGCGGTACTGGTGGTTCGGTGAGCTGTCCGCCCTCTTTATGGTGATGGCCTTCGTCATTGGAATTGCCTACCGGATGCGTGAGCAAGAACTGGTGAGCAATTTCGTGGATGGCGTCCGCGAAATGGTGGGTGTCGCCTTGGTCGTGGCGCTGGCGCGCGGCATCTCAGTCATCATGACCAATGGCCTGATCATTGACACGGTGCTCTACTGGTGCGAGCAGGCGCTGGGCGGCCTCGCGCCAGTGCCATTCGTCAACGTCATCTACCTGCTCTACCTGCCGCTCTCGTTCCTGATTCCATCGTCATCGGGCCTTGCTACCGTCACCATGCCAATCATGGCACCGTTGGCCCAGTTCCAGGGCGTGCCGGAGAGCGTCGTCGTCACCGCGTATCAGTCGGCTTCGGGCCTGCTCAACCTGTTCACCCCGACGTTCGCGGTCGTCACTGGCGCGCTGATGATCGGGCGCATCCCCTTCTCGACGTGGTGGAAATTCGTGCTGCCGCTGGTGCTCATTCTGGGCGTCGTAACCATGATCCTGCTTTCGATTGCCACTATCGTGCTGACTTCGGGTGCCTGATGGCGCCTGTTCCATTCTCACAAAGGCGAGGAACCGAACATGCCAGTCAATCTCAAGGGCCGCAATTTCCTTAAAGAGCAGGACTTCACACCAGACGAATTCAGGTTCCTGCTCTGGCTGTCGAAAGAACTCAAGGCCGCCAAGTACGCCGGCTATGAACAGCCACGCATGAAGGGCAAGAACATCGCCCTGATATTCGAGAAGACGTCTACCCGCACGCGCTGCGCCTTCGAAGTCGCCGCCTATGATCAGGGCGCGCACGTCACCTATCTGGGGCCGGAAGGTTCTCAGGTGGGCAAGAAGGAGTCGATGAAAGACACAGCCCGCGTGCTGGGCCGTATGTTCGACGCCATCGAGTATCGCGGCCGCCATCAGGCAATTGTCGAGGTGCTGGGCCAGTATGCGGGCGTACCCGTCTACAACGGCCTCACCGACGAGTTTCACCCGACGCAGATGCTGGCCGACGTATTGACGATGGTCGAACATGCGCCACACAAGCCGCTGGGGGACATCGCTTTCGCCTATATGGGCGATGGCCGTTTCAATATGGGGCGTTCCTACCTCGTCACGGGTGCGCTGCTGGGCATGGATGTGCGTATTGTGGCGCCGAAGCATCTATGGCCAGACGAAAACCTGGTCGCCGAGGCGAAAGCCCTCGCCGGCAAGACCGGCGCGCGCATTAGCCTCACCGACGATGTCGAAACCGGCGTCAAGGGCGCGGACTATCTGGCCACTGACGTATGGGTTTCGATGGGCGAGCCGGCCGATGTGTGGGGCGAGCGCATCAAGCTGCTAAAGCCGTATCAGGTCAACGCGCAGGCGATGAAGCTGACGGGCAACCCGAATGCCAAGTTCATGCACTGCCTGCCCGCCTTCCACAACCGCGACACTGAGGTAGGCGAAGATGTGTTCCAGAAGTTCGGCGAAGCCGCGCTGGAAGTGACCGAAGAGGTCTTTGAGTCGCCCGCCTCTATCGTTTTCGACGAGGCGGAGAACCGGATGCACACCATCAAGGCGATAATGGTCGCCACTATCGGCGAATAGGAGCCATGCCCGTGTTGATTGTCGTTGCGCTCGGCGGCAACGCACTCCTGCAACGTGGCCAGCCGATGACTGCCGAGATGCAGCGAACCAACATTCGCATCGCCGCGCAGTCGCTGGCGCCGGTTGCCCGTGAACACCGGCTCGTGTTGTCGCACGGGAACGGCCCGCAGGTGGGCTTGCTCGCGTTACAGCAGGCGGCCTATCAGCAAGTGGAGCCGTATCCGTTTGATGTGCTGGGCGCGCAAACGGAGGGCATGATTGGCTACATGCTGGAGCAGGAACTGGGCAACCTGCTGCCGTTCGAGGTGCCTTTTGCAACAATCCTCACCATGATCGAGGTTGACCCCAACGATCCGGCCTTCCAGAACCCGACCAAGTTCATCGGCCCGGTGTACGAGGAGGCCGAAGCGCGGCAAATGGAGGCGGCCAAGGGCTGGACGTTCCGGAAAGATGGAGACAAGTGGCGGCGCGTCGTCCCTTCGCCCATGCCTAAACGCATTTTCGAGCACCGCCCGATCAAATGGCTGCTCGAAAATGGCACGATTGTCATCTGTGCTGGTGGCGGCGGAATCCCCACGATGTACGACCCAACCAAGGAACGCTGGTTGATGGGCGTTGAGGCGGTTATTGACAAGGACCTTGCCAGCGCCCTGCTTGCCGAGGAGTTGAAGGCTGATCTTCTCGTCATCGCGACTGACGTTTCGAACGTCTACGTCAACTTCAGGCAGCCGGACGAACACAAGCTGGGGCGCGTCAGTGTTTCCGAGATGAAGCGACTGTCTGCGCAGTTTCCGGCTGGCTCGATGGGCCCGAAGGTACAGGCCGCCCTGTCGTTCGTGGAGAAATCGGGCAAGCGTGCCGCCATCGGCTCGCTGGCCGAGATTGAGCAGATAGCTGCAGGCCAGGCAGGCACGATCATCGAGCCGGATTGACCGGCCTAAGGAGAGCCACAGATGTCGCAGTTTGGCGTTCACTCAGAAGTCGGGAAGCTGCGCAAAGTCATGGTGTGCCGGCCCGGGCTGGCTCACTTGCGCCTGACGCCCGACAACTGCAAGGATTTGCTGTTCGATGATGTCATCTGGGTGCAGGAGGCCAAGAACGAACACTATAAGTTCGTCGAGGTGATGAAAGACCGCGGGATTGATGTAGTGGACATGCATGAACTGCTGGCAGGCGTCATGGATGACCCGGAGGGCCGCAAGTGGGTGCTGGATCGCAAGTTCAACCCTAACCGCGTCGCCATCATCGCCCTCGACGAAATCCGGGCGTGGCTGGATGAAATGCCATCGGCTCAATTGGCGGAATACCTGATCGGCGGCATTGCCATCAGCGACGTGCCGCTCGAACACTTCTCGGCTCTGCGCAAGTACCTCGACCCGATGGGATTCCTTACACCGCCGCTACCCAATACGCAATTCACACGTGATACGTCGTGCTGGATCTATGGCGGCGTGACCGTTAACCCGATGTTCTGGGAAGCCCGCCGTCAGGAAACGCTGCTCACGACTTCGATTTACCGCTTCCATCCTGACTTCAAGGGGCAAGTGACGATCTGGTGGGGCGACCCCGACGTGGACCATGGCAAGGCGACGCTGGAGGGCGGCGATGTGATGCCGATCGGCAACGGCGTCGTGCTGGTCGGCATGGGCGAACGCACCACAGCGCAAGCCGTGCTTCAGGTCGCGCAGTCGCTGTTCAAGCATAAGGCGGCCCAGCGCGTGATCGCCTGCCGCTTCCCCAAGAGCCGCGCCGCCATGCACCTGGACACCGTCTTTACGATGTGTGACCGTGATCTTGTCAATGTGTATCAGAAGGGCGTGGACGAGATCGAGCCGTTCAGCATCTACCCGGCCAGCAAGCCCGGCGATGTGGATGTAGTCCCCGACGACAAGTCATTCCTGGATGTGGTCAGGGAAGCACTCGGCCTGAAGAAGCTGCGCGTAGTGGGTACGGGCGGTGACTGGTTCGCCCAGGAACGCGAGCAGTGGGATGATGGCAATAATGTCGTGGCGCTCGAGCCGGGCGTCATCCTCGCCTACGAGCGCAATGTGCATACGAACACCAAACTGCGCAAGGAAGGCGTCGAAGTCATCACCATTCGTGGCTCTGAACTTGGGCGCGGGCGCGGCGGCGGCCACTGCATGACGTGCCCGATCACTCGCGACCCCGCCTAAAGATCCATTTTTTCGCGAACGCCCGCCCATTGGCCGGCGGGCGTTGTCATTCTCCTTCTGGATTGTGGAGCACGTGACATGGCAGATTCCGCAGCTCGGAAACGCCCAATCAGGCCACCCTCCATGCTGGAAGCAGCGGCCCCCATACTGCTGCTAATCGTCCTGGTCATCCTCGCCCAAGTCTTGTTCAATGGTGACTCGACAGGCGGCCCGTTCCAGATCGCGCTGATCGTCTGTGCGCTGGTGGCCGGGATGATCGCGCACAAGAATGGCCACGATCTGCGCGATGTGGGCAAGCAGGCGGTCGAAGGCATCTCCTCGGCGATGGGCGCCATCTTCATTCTGCTGGCGGTTGGCGCGTTGATTGGTACGTGGAGCATGGCCGGCACGACGGCCACGCTCACCTATTACGGCGTGAAGCTGATCAGCCCGCAGTGGTTCTATCTGGCGTGCGTGATCATCTGCGGCCTGATTTCGCTCAGTATCGGCAGTTCGTGGACGACTGCCGGCACGATTGGCGTGGCCCTGATTGGCATTTCCAGCGTGCTGGGGCTGCGGGCCGATATCACAGCGGGCGCGATCATCTCGGGCGCGTACTTCGGCGACAAGATGTCACCGTTATCCGACACGACCAATCTCTCGCCCGCCATCGCCGGTACCGACCTGTACACGCACATCCGGGCCATGTTGTGGACCACTGTGCCGTCCATCATCGCCACGCTGATCATCTTCCTCTGGATCGGCCTTAGAACCGAAGTCAGCGCCACCGCCTATGACCCAACCCCGGCCCTGCACGCGCTCGAATCGAGTTTCAATATCTCGCTGGTGACACTCATTCCGCTGTTCCTGGTGTTATTCCTTGCGTGGAGGCGCGTGCCGGCGTTCGTGGCTATCATGGCGGGTGCGTTGGCTGGCGGAGTGATCGCCGTGCTGTTTCAGCCACAGCAGGTTATTACATTCGCCAATGATCCGGCTCTCAACGCTCCCCTGGCGCTGCTCAAAGGCGTTTGGGCCTCGCTCGCCAATGGCTACTCGGCGCTGACGGGCTACCCCATGATAGACGAGCTGGTTTCGCGGGGTGGAATGTCGAGCATGTTGTACACCGTCTGGCTTATTCTGGCGGCCATGATGTTCGGTTCGATAATGGATCACACGGGTTCGCTGCGAAAACTGCTCGAACCGCTGGTTCGCTTCGCGCGCTCGGCTGGCCGACTGATGATTTCGGCTGGTCTCACCGCCATCTTTCTCAACATCTTCGCCGGCGATCAATACATGGCGATTGTTTTACCGGGCACCATCTTCAAGGAGGAGTTCAGGAAACAGAGGGTAGCGCCGCAGATGTTATCGCGGCAGATTGAAGATACGGCTACAATCACCTCACCGTTGATTCCGTGGAACACGTGCGGGGCGTATTTGGCGGCCACGCTCGGCGTTGCAACGGCCGCCTATCTGCCTTTCTGCTTCTTCAATCTCATCAATCCGATTTTGTCTTTCGTCTTTGACGCCGCCGGTTTTCAGATTAAGCGGCTGGATGAGACTACACCCGAGCCACCTGTGCCGCCCCCGGCCCTGGTGGAACACTACGGCGTAGGGGGCTTCGATAGTAACGCAACGATTGAGCCATCCAGGGAGTGAGGAATGATGGGCAAGAAGAACAAGCACAAACACGAGCAGGTTGAACATGAGCAGGTTGAACTGGAAGCGCCTGCAGAGGAAGGCCCTGCGCTGAAACTGAAGCGTAAGGAATATGAAGCAGCCCTTGAACCGCTCCAGGTTGAGCTGGTCAGGTTGCAGGAGTGGGTCAAGTACACCGGCGCCAAGATCATGGTCGTCTTCGAGGGCCGCGACGCGGCTGGCAAGGGCGGCGTGATCAAGGCGATGACCGAGCGCGTAAGCCCACGTGTCTTTCGCGTGGTGGCGCTTCCCTCGCCAACCGAGCGCGAGAAGACCCAGATGTACATCCAGCGCTACATGGCGCACTTCCCGGCCGCCGGCGAGATCGTGTTGTTCGATCGCAGCTGGTACAACCGCGCCGGAGTCGAACGTGTGATGGGGTTTACTCCTGAAGAACTGGTCCATCGCTTTCTGCACTACGTACCACCGGTCGAACGCACGATCATCGAATCCGGCATCCTGCTGGTGAAATACTGGCTGGAGGTGAGCCAGGAGAACCAGACTATCCGGTTCGAAGAGCGTATCAATGACTACAGGAAAATCTGGAAACTCAGCCCGATGGATCTCGAGGCGCATCGCCGCTGGTACGACTATTCACGCGCCCGTGACGAGATGTTCGCCGCGACCGATACGCCGGAGTCGCCCTGGTACGTCGTCGACTCGAACGACCAGAAGCGCGGCCGCCTGAACTGCATCTCCCATTTCCTCAGCCTGATTCCCTACGAGGACGTTCCGCACGAGAAGGTGAAACTTCCCAAGCGGCAGCAGCCGAACGGATACAAGGAACCCGACTATCCGTTCAAGTACGTTCCTGCGCAGTACTAGAAGGAGCACACTCCATGGCAGCCAACCCTGCCCCATCTCCACGCTGGCACACGCTGTCGCCGGAGGATGCCGCCCGCCAGTTAGGCGTCGAACCAGCGCGGGGGCTCAGCGCCGCAGAGGTGCAAAGCCGCTTGCAGAAGTATGGCCCGAACGAACTGGCGGGCAAGAAGAAGGAGTCCGCTTTACAGCAGTTTCTCCGCCAGTACCGCGACTTCATGCAGATCATCCTGCTCGTGGCGGCCGCCCTGAGCTTCGTCTTCACGCGTGACATCGGGACGACACTTGTCCTGCTCGGGCTGACGGTCTTTAATGCGGTGCTGGGTCTGCGCCAGGAATCGAAGGCCGAAGCCAGCCTCGCCACGCTTGAGAAGATGATGAAGAACATTGCCCGTGTGCGCCGTGACGGGCAGGTGCTGGAAATTGACGCCGGGCAACTGGTGCCCGGCGATATCGTTTTGATGGAAGCAGGCAACCGCGTGCCTGCCGATGGCCGTTTGTTCGTGGTGGCGACGCTCGAAATCGAGGAGGCGGCGCTCACAGGCGAAAGCACGCCAACCCTGAAGAATGTCCAGGCGATTCCCAACCCGGACATCGGCCTGGGTGACCGCCTGTGCATGGCGTTCATGAATACAGCGGTGACGCGCGGCCGGGCCGAGATGATCGTAACAACCACCGGCATGAGCACGGAAATTGGCCACATCGCCGACCTGCTGAACAAGACCGAAGCCGACAAGACGCCGCTGCAAAAGCAGTTGGACCGGCTGACAATCATCATCGCGGGGATGGCTGGCCTTGCTTTCATCCTGATGGTGCTGCTCGGTCTGCGCAACGATCAGTCGTTCGACACGCTGTTCATCGCCGGCGTGGCGCTAGCCATCGCTGCCATACCGACGGGTATGCCCGCCGTCGTCACCACCCTCTACTCGATGGGCACGCGCACGCTGGCCGCCCAGAACGCTATCGTCAAGCGGCTGCCCTCGGTGGAAACGCTCGGCTCGGTATCGGCGATTTGCTCGGACAAAACCGGCACGCTCACCCTGAACAAGATGACGGCCCGCGAGTTCACTGTCCCCGGCCAAAACCGCTTCAAGGTCACCGGAGAGGGCTACAGCACGCAGGGGCAGCTTCTGCACAGCGGTGGCACGAAGATTGACCTCGATGCCGTGCTGCTGCCGATGGCGCTGTGCGCCGATGCCCGGCTGGATGGCGAAGCGTTGATCGGCGACCCAACCGAAGGCGCGCTGATTGTGCTGGCAGCCAAGGGCGGAATTGACCTCGAAGGCGCGCGACAGACCTATCCACGGGTCGCCGAAGTGCCGTTCGACTCCGATTACAAGTTCATGGCGACGTTTCATAACATGCAGAACGAGGCCGGGCAACCGGTGGTGCGCTGCTTCGTGAAGGGCGCGCCAGACGTGCTGATTGCACGGGGCGGCTCGTACTGGCTGCCCGGCGGAGAAGTGCAGCCGATCACCGACGACAACCGCATGCTGGCGCTGACCGAGAACGAACGCATGGCGAGCACGGGTCAGCGCGTGATGGTCGTGGCCCGCCGCGACTTCGACCCTGCTGCCTTCGACCCGAACGGCAAACTGATTGAGCTCGTCACGGG
>JAEURB010000122.1 GCA_016788435.1 Anaerolineae bacterium
TAGCGGCTGGACCACCTGCCGAAGCGCGTCCTGCTCATGCCTCACCGCCGAACAGCCGCGTGGCCACCCGCGAAAACAGCAGCACCATCAGCAGCAGCACGACCGATACGGCGGCCGCGTAGCCCATTTCGTAGCGCAGAAAGCCGAAGTCCTCGATGTGATTGACGATCAACTGCCCGGCATACTGCGGCGTAGGATTACTGCCCGCCAGCGTAACGCCAATCGCGCCGGCCTGGAAAGTGCCGACGGCCGACATGACGGCTGCGAACAGCATCTGCGGCTTCATCGAGGGGATGGTGATGAAGAAGATCTCCTGAAAGCGGCTGCTCAGGCCGTCAATGGCGGCCGCCTCGTACAGCTCGGGGCTGATTTCGAGGATGCCAGCCAGCATGGCCAGAAAGCCGATGCCCATACTGCTCCACAGCGTGACGATGATCATGATCAGCATCAGATACTGCGGCGATTGCAGCCACTGGATCGGCTCGTTGAGCACGCCCAGCCCCATGAGCATACTGTTGAGATAGCCCGTCTGGTCGCCACTGAAGAGGGTTTTCCAGACGACGGCCATCGCTACCGTCGCCGTCATCGAGGGCAGGTAGAGGATGAGCGCGAAGATGGTGCGCGGGATGCGCGGCAACTGGGCGAGCATCCACGCCAGCAGGAAGGCCAGCGCATAGCCGATTGGCCCGACAATGACGGCGAAGGTGATGGTGTTGGGCAGCACGTAACGCATGAAGGTGTCGTCGGCCGTGATGAGCGAGATGTAATTGTTCAGGCCCACGAAGCGCGGCGGCTGGATCGAATCGAAGAAGGTGAACGAGAGCAGGATGGCGGCGGCGACCGGCACGACGATGAAGACGATGAACAGCAGCGAATAGGGCGCGAGAAAGGCGTAGGCCGCACCTTCCTTTGAGAACCAGTCCTGGAAGCCCGTTCTAGCTTGCATCGTCCATCCAACCCTCGACCATCTCAATAGTTGGCACGTGGAACTCGCGGACACGCACGCCGTCTTCGAGATAGCCGAACTCTTCCATCTTGCGCGTGATTTCGCGGTTGATGACGGTGATGGCGCGGTCAATTGCCACGCGGGGATTCACGCCGTCGAAGACGATGCGATTCCAGACGTTGCTCAGTTCGCGCTCCTGCATATAGCTGCCCGGCAGGCGCACCGGTTCCTGCAACCATTCCCACTGCTCGCGGATGACAGCGCGGTGTTCGGCGGGGATGGCCAACTGGTCAAAGGCATCGAGGTTAGCCGAGAACCACAGGTAGGCATCGCCATAACTGAGCAGAAGCTGTTCCTGGAACTCGGCCTGCGTTTCGGTGGACATCCACCATTTCATGAACTCCCAGGCGGCTTCAGGCTGATCGGTGTCGCGGAACATGATGGCTGTCTGCGCCGAACCGGTCGCCCAGCGATGCTCCGTACCATCGCCCATCACCGTCGCCGGGTACAGGTCAATCCCCCACAGGCCGGCCAATTCGGGCGCGGCGGTCATCAGCTTGATGTAGTCGGTCGCATTCGAGATGCCGATAGGCAGCGTGCCATAGCGGAAGCCATCGAAGAAGCTCGCGGTCGTCAGCGGCATGCCGTAAATCGTGAAACTGTCGGCCATGAAGCGCACGGCCTCGATGGCTTCGTCGCTGCCGAGGCCGGTGGCGAACCCGCCATCGGCGTAGAGCGGCGCCTCGTGATTGAACAGGTAGGGGGCGGTGACGAGATACCCACGCACGCCGCTTGCGCCCGAAAGCGGCGTGTTGTAGTTCATGCCGTAGCGCTGCAGCTCGGGCAAAATCTCGATAACCTCGTCCCACGTTTGCGGAACCGGCAGGCCGAGCGATTCGAGGATGTCGCGGCGATAGAACGTCACCCAGAAGTCCTGCGTTTCGGGAATAGCGTAAACCGACTCGTCAATAATGTAGCCGAGCAGCGAGCCGGGCGAGTAGATGTTGATGAACTCGTCAAAATTGGGGAAGGTGCGCAGGTCGTAGAGCGCGTTGCGGATGGCCAGCTCGTAGGGCTTGTCGGTGCTGACGCCGAGCGCGACGTCTGGCTGCGTTCCGGCGGCGTTGGCGAGGATCAGCTTCGATTCATCGGGCATGATCGAGAACTTGACCTCGATGCCGGTTTCCGGCGTGAAAGTCGTATCGGCCAGCAACTGCATCAGGTCTACATACTGGCGCGGACGGTTGACCCACACCTGCAATTCGCCCTGGTCCGCGCCCAGCGACGTGTACGGGTTGTCCTGGAACGAGTAGATGAAGCGGCGCAAGTCTTCGGTCACTGACGTGGCGAGATCCACCGGGGCGGTGACCGGCACATCATCCGGCGAATGGACGTAAATGCGGTCGAGCGCCAGCGGCTGGTTTTGCAGGAGCGGCAGCAGTGAACCGAGCTGCTGCGCCGCCGAGCCGGTTCCTTCGGAGAAGCGGCTCATGTAGTTGGGGATATCGTTCGGGTTGGCGGCGAGAAAGAGCAGGTTATCTATCGCCATCTGGTAGGTGAGCACTTCGGGCGAGAGGCCACTTTGGTCAATCGCCAGCAGCGTATCCTTGTCGTCAATCAGCGCCTGCGCGATAGCGTTGAGCCGTTCCTGCGCGTCGGGGATGTAGTCGGCGAGATCCCATTCCTTGAACGGGTTACGCTGATTGCCGGTCAGCCGGTTGATCTCGAGCGCCAGCGCGTTGATATCGAGCAGCGCCTGCTGGATGGTTTCGATAGCCGGCAGATAGGGCGAGTTGGTCGCCTCGATGCCGAGCGTGTTGACGCCCTCGCGCAAGTGAACCAGGTAGGGCGTTTCGGCGCCGCCGAGCGTCGCATCCTGCCAGCCAGCCGAATAGCCGAATGGCACGGCGTTCAACTCGGCAAACGGCACTTCGCCATTCACCATTATGCGGCGGAAGACGGTGAAGTTGCTGCGCGTGCTTTGCAGGGCGCGCAGGGTAATGGCGTAGAGGCCATCGCGCGGGACTTCGAACTGAAACCAGGCCGTGCTGCCGCTGTTCATCCAGCTTTCGCCGCCGAGCGCATTGAGCAGCAAGCAGTAGGTGTCATAGGGTGTGACGGTCAGATCACGGTTGTTGGTGGGGCGCACGGTAGTGCTGTTCTTGAACGACGGCAGCTCGGCCTCGAACGGCACGAGCACGCCGCTGGCGGGTTCGGCGCTTTGCCCCGCCCGGTATTCGTCGTAAGTGGGCAGCGGTGCGAACTCATTGAGGCCGATGCGGCTCAGATAGAGCGAGCCTTCGGTGAGCGTGAACTCGAACGAGTGCGTGCCTTCGCTTAAATTGACGCGCACCGGATATGGCAGGCTGAAATCACCATCGCGGGCGGGGATGCTGGCCCAGCGCACGTCGCGCTCCTGGCGAATGAGCGCCTCGTTGCCGTAGCGGTCACGCGGGAAGATGTCACCGCCGCTGCGGTAGAAAACGTTGAAGGGGATGCGCCCCAGGTCGTCAGCCGGGAGTGCGCCGTCAATCAGCAGTTGGCCTTCCGGCTCAGGCGAAGTGGCGGGTGCGGCGACATCGAAGAAGATGGTGTATTCGCCGCTGGCCGGTACCGTGAGATCGAACGAAACGCTGTCACCCGCTTCCAAGCGCACGCTAGGCTGTGTGTTGCGCTGCGCGATATCGTCATCGGCGAGCGGCCGCCCGAAGGCTTCGGCAGCAACGCCTGTTACAGACGAAACGTTGGAGCTTGTCCAGGCGGCTGTTTCAGTGGAGGGAAGAGCGATGGTGCGGAGGGTGCTTTCGGGCAGGGTTGTACAGTTCGTGCCGGCTGGCTGCTGCCCGCCCACCAGCCGGGGCACGGCAATCAACGCCAGCGCCACGACGGCGATCACGAGGAGCGAGACGGTTATTTTCGAAAGCCTGAACCGCGCGTTAGGCATTCCCGAGTCTCCGGCCTTGCGCGAAAAGAGGGCGCACGACGTGTCTGGCCCTCACCCTTCATCCCTCTCCAAAGAAACCTCACCCCCGACAGCCACAAGAGCGATTTCACCACAGAGGCACAGAGAACACAGAGGAACCGCTCGAAAGAAACCTCACCCCCGGCCCCTCTCTGCTGTGAACCTCACCCCCGACCCCTCTCCATTCTGGAGAGGGGAGAAAGATCGCGCTGTGAGCGCTCCTTCGCCGGAATGGAGAGGGGCTTGGGGGTGAGGTTCACAAATTACTGGGCCGACATCGCCGCACGGGCTTCGTCGAGGATGCCGTTAGCGAACGTTTCGAGCTGCGCCGAGTAGTCCTCGAACTTGAACGCGCCGGTGGTGACGTTGCCGAAGACTGCGCCGAGATTGACGTCGAGCATGTCGCCGATATCAATGCCAGGCTTGCCTTCCCAGCGGGCGTTGATGTAGCCGGGGACGATCTTGGCCAGCGATTCGATGAGGCTGCCGTCAAGATTCTCCAGCGCCGCGCGCAGGCCGGGGCGCTCGCCCACCGCGCCCATGTACTCGTTAATGCTCGTCTCGCTCACCGCAACCGGCATACGGGTGGGCGCAATGTCCGCCGCCGTCGCCAGGCCAACTTCGGTGGTGAAGCCTTCAGCCGAGGTGCTCATCCACTGCGCGAAATCATAGGCCGCATCGAGGTCGGCCGCCGTGGGCGACACGGTGAGAATGTCGGTCACCATCGCCTGATTGCCGCCGGGGATACCCATGAAGTCCCAATTGAAGGTCGCGTTCTGGCTGTAGGACGGAATCGCCCAGCCGCCATCCCAGCGCACGCCGGATTCCTGATTGAGGAAGAGTTCCCACGGGCCTTGCGCCGTGAAGTTGGCGCGCTGTTCTTCGGTCAGGCCCTGCCAGGTGTTGGGCAGCAGGTCAATCGCCGCCTGCACGCCCGCCTTGAAGGCGTCACTGTTGTAGTTCATGTGCTCGCCGTCAAAGCCGAACCAGCCGAGATTGCTATCCTGCGTACTGGGGTACCAGCCAAGGATGAACTCGGCCTCGTCGAGGCCAAGCAGACCCTGCTGCACGTTGGTGAGCGATGTCGTGGCGGCCTCGAAGTCCTCAACCGATACGCCGTAAGCGGGCGCGTCGAGGTTGGCCGCCTCGAACAGGTCCTGATTGACGAAGTAGCCCATGACGAACATGGCGGCAGGCAGGCCGCGCACGACGCCATCATAGGTCACGGCGTTCTTCAGCACCGGCGGCACGTTCGCCCAGTTGGCGTCGGCTTCGGCCAGCGCCGTCAGGTCTGCCGCCCAGCCGTTCTGGACGTAGAGCGGGGTGTTGTTGGCCATGAAGACATCGGGCAGTTCGCCACGGGCGGCGAGATTGGTCAGTTTTTCGTCCCAGCCGCCATCGCCCGACATATCCACGATTTCAATCGTCACGCCCGGGTGAGCGGCTTCGTAAGCGGCGATCATCTGACGCTGAACGTTGTTCTCTTCCTCGGTGCCAAGGTTCCAGTTGGCATAGCGGATGGTGGTATCCTGCGCCATGACAGGCACGAGGCCGACGACCAGTGCGAGCAGCACGGCCAGAATTGCGAAGCGGGCGAGTGTTTTCATGTCCTCTGTTCTCCAAGCTGATCTGAACGATAACCGAGCCGATGGACCAAACCGATGACTCTGACGCTTCCGCCGACCGAGTCTATTACGCCTTGTTTGCAAGCAGCCGGTCAGTTCCTTTCCGGGGGGCTAGCCCCCATCACGACTGTAATCACATGGGTTTTCCCGTCGGCAAAGACCGGGAGCAGCGGGCCTGAGAAGGGCTGGCCGTCCACAGTTACCGAGCGCACGCCGGACGAGACGCCGTTCGGGTTCTGCACCTCGATCTCGTAGACGGCATCGCGGAAGCGGCGCGTGATGGTGAAGCCGGGCCATTCGGCCGGGATGCACGGGTCAATCAGCAGGCCGTTTTCCTGCGGGCGGACGCCGAGCAGCCAGTGAGTGGCCACGCGATGCAGCCACTGGGCCGAGCCGGTGTACCACGTCCAGCCGCCGCGCCCGTAGAAGGGCGAGATCGGGCCGTCAATGTTGCCGGGCGTGACGTAAGGCTCGGCCTTGTAGGTATCCAAATCGGCGCTGCGGTTGGGCGGGCAGATGCGGCTGTAGGCGGCCCAGGCGTTTTCGGGCTGGCCGGCGGCGGCGTAGGCCCACACCGACCAGGTGGCGGCGTGGGTGTAAACGCCGCCGTTCTCGCGCAGGCCAGGCGCGTAGCGCGTGACGTAACCAATATCGGGACGCGGTTTGGTGAAGGCCGGGTAGTTGAGCAGCGTGCCGTAATCGCGCAGCAGATAGTGCGTGACCGAGGCCAGGGCCGCCTCAGCACGGCTCTCGGGGGCTGTGCCGCTCATCACCGCCCAGATGTTGGGCATGAGGAAAATCTTGCCTTCCTCGTTGCCCTGCGAGCCGAGCGGCAACCCATCATCGGTGGTGGCCTGCAGGTACCATTCGCCATCCCAGCCGTGCTCGTTCAGCGCATCCTTCAAGCTGGCGCGGACTACGTCGCAGCGTTCGGCGAAACGTTCATCACCGCGCCGGCGGGCGACTGGCGCGAAGCTGTCGAGGATCATGTAGAGGAACTCGGCCACCCAGAAGCTTTCGCCTTTGAGCAGCGTGCCGACGGCGCTCAGGCCATCGTTCCAGTCGTGGTCACCCATCAACGGTACGCCGCGCGGCGAGAAGCGCGAGAATAAGCGTTCGATGGCCCGCTTGCAGTGGTCGTAGAGCGATTCGGCCGGCCCGTTGAGGTAGGGGATCTCCTCATCGAGGATGCCAAAGTCGGCCGTTTCGAGCAGGTAGCTGTTGAGGATGAAGGGCAGCCAGAGCAGGTCGTCGGAGCAGTTGGTACGCGGGCCGCCGCCGCGAATGGTGAACCACCAGTGCAGCACATCGCCCTCGATGAACTGCTGGCCAGCGTGCATGAGCAGTTGTTTACGGGCGTATTCCGGCTCGTTGATGAGGAAGATCTGACTGTCCTGCAACTGGTCGCGGAAGCCGTAGCCGGCCGACACCTGATAGAAGGCCGATTTGCCCCACAGGCGGCAGGACAGCGCCTGATACTTGGCCCAGGTGTTAGTCATGAAGTTGAAGGCGTCGTCGGGCGTTTGTACGCACTCGGTATCGAGGAAGCGGGACCAGAAGCGATGGACGTTTTCCAGCGCGGCCTCACTCTGCCCGACGCCGGTGAAGCGCCGGATGAGATCGCGGGCGTCCTCTTTGCAGTCCTCGGCCGCGCCGAGCGTGAAGACGACGGTCTTCGTTGCGCCGGGCTGCAGGCTGACGGCGACTTGCAGCGCCGCAATCGGATCGCCGAAGCGGCCGTGCGTGCGCGTCAGTTCCGGCTGGGACATCGCCGCCGGACGGTCGTCGTTGGCATAGAGGCCGAGGAACGATTCCTTGTCGCAGTCGAACGATTTGAGCGGTTCGCTGGCGGCCATGAAAGCGGTGTACGGCCAGTCCACGTTGTTGTGGCGGCCTTTATCGTCGGGGAAGCCCCACAGGCACTTGCGGGCGAAAACGGCCTGCAAGCCTTCATCGGCCGAGGTTTCGATGAACAGCTTGTGGAACTCGCGGTGCTCGTCGGGCGCGAAGCCGAGGCCCCACTCGGCATACGAGGTCACGTCCAGTTCACGCGCTTCGCTGCCGAGATTGGTGAGCGTGAGCTGCATTACTTCAACGGGAGCGTCGGCGGCTACGAAGACGGTGAGGACGCTTTCGATACCCGCGATCTGCTGGGTGAAGCGCGAGTAACCGGGGCCGTGCGCAACCTCGAAACGGTCATAGTCACGCATGACCGGCTTGAAGGTAGCCGACCAGAACGCGCCGCGCTTGAGATCGCGGATGTAGAGGTACTTGCCCCAGTTGTCTTTGATCAGGTCTTGAAACGAGCGCGTGATCCGGTTCTGGCCGGCGTTGCCGCGCCAGCTGTAACCCGAGCCGTTCTGCGACACCATCAGGCTGTAGTCGCCATTGCTGATGATATTGCCCCACGGGCGCGGGGTGAACGGCGTGGTGATGATGTACTCACGCCCGTCGTCTGTAAAATGGCCGTACTGGCTCGCAAATTTCATCTTCAATCAGCCCCGAAAACCGGTCTGCTTTACTTTTCCCCGAATCCGAAATAAGCTCTCCAATAGACAAGTGAAACCATTCACTTGAAATCTATCACCGATGCAAGTCCGTGTCAATTTTTCTGTATGGGTTGCATAGAGCGTGAGTTGAAAGTTGAAAGTTGAAGGTTAAAACTGGAGAGGTTGACGCGCAGTGGTTTGATTGTATTTGCCTGCCATGTGGGGTTGCTCGCGCCTCATTCCTAACTTTCAACTTTCAACTTTCAACTTTCAACTTTGCTGCCGGGGGCGCATGACCACCATTCGCGATGTGGCACAACGGGCGGGCGTAAGCGTCACTACGGCGTCGTATGCGCTGAATGGCCGGGGCTCGATTGGCGAGGCCACACGCCAGCGGGTGCGCGAGGCTGCCGAGGAACTCAACTACCATCCCAACGCCTTCGCGCGTTACCTGAAAAACAGCAAGACGCAGACGATTGGCGTGTTCATTTCGGTTTTTGGCGGCGCGTTTTATGAGGAGATCCTGGAAGGCATCCACAGCGTCGTCCTTGAGACCGACTACGAGCTGATTGTGTGCCCGGAGAGCCGCGCGCCACGCCGGATTTTGCTCGAGAAGCTGGTGGATGGCGCGATTGTATTCGACTCGAAGATCGCGTCACACTCGATCATGAAACTGGCGGCCAACCGCTTCCCGGTGGTGGTGATGGATCGGTCGCTGCAAGCCGACACCATCCTGCCGCTGCTGCTCGACAATGCTTCGGGTGTGTGGGCCGCATTTGCCCATCTCTACGGACAGGGCTTCCGCCGCATGGCCTTCGTCGCTGGCTCGCCGGACTCGCTCGATAACGCCGAGCGCATGGCGACCTTTATGACCGAGGGCGAACAGCACGGGCTGCCGGTAACGGTCGTTCAGGGGAACTTCACCGAGGAATCGGGTTACGAAGCGGCACAGGGCCTGCTGCAATCGGGTGAACCGCCCGAAGCTGTCTTTTGCGCGAACGACCAGATGGCGATTGGATTTCTGCGCGCGATGCGCGAACGCGGGCTGCAAGCCCCGGCCGATATCGCGGTCGCTGGCTTCGACGATATCCCGCTGGCCCGCCATATGCAGCCGAGCCTGTCCACCGTCGGGGCGTCGCGCTTCGAGTGGGGCGCGGCGGCCGTGCGCCAGTTGATCGCATTCCTCGACCACGACACACCGTTTGAAGCGGCGCGTGTCCCCACGCACTTTATCGTCCGCCAGTCGTCCCTACGTAACAGCACCTGATTTTCTGCCACTTCGGAGTACGCGCTATGGCTTCCCCTTTTATGCTCGAACGCGAAGTAACCGGTTCTCTGCAGTTCTTCCTTGACTACACCAACCTTGAAACGGGCAGCGCGGGCTTTGGCCTGACGGTGGACAGCACCAAGAAGCTGGAGATGGCCTCGATTGCTGCGACCGGCTTCACGCTCAGCGCGTGGGTGATCGCCGCCGAGCGCGGCTTCCTGCCGGGGGAGCGGGCCGTTGAGATCACGCGAGGCACGCTCGAAACGCTGCTCTACCGCGTGCCGCATCATCGCGGCTTCTTCGCCCACTTCACCGATATGACGACAGCCGAGCGTTACCGCAAGAGCGAGTACTCGACGATTGACACGGCGCTGGCTCTGAACGGGGTGATCACCGCCGCCGCCTACTTCGACGACCCACGTATCAGCGAACTGGCGGCGGCCATTCTGGAACGTGTGGACTGGCGCTTCCTCGTCTTCGAGGACGCCGGCAAGACGCTCTTTCACATGGCTTACAACCCGGACAAGGGCGGCGATTACGTGCAGGGTGACCCCGGCTTCATCAGCCGCTGGGACATGGCCGCCGAGCAGCGCATGATGTATTTGCAGGCCACCAGCCAGCTCGAACCAGAACTGGCGCGGCGCTTGTATGACGGCTTCCGCCGTGACCGGGCCACCTTCGATGGCTATGAGGTGATCGTCAACCCGCGCGGGACGCTGTTCGCCTATCAGTTCACCGAATGCTGGCTGAAGACTGGCGCGCATGTGGACGCCGACGGCATTGACTGGTTCGAGAACACGCGCCGGGCCACGCTCGCCGACCGCGCCTTCTGCATGGATCTCAGCCGGGGCTTCAAGACCTATCACGCCGATAGCTGGGGCATCAGCGCGGGGGACAGTCCGTGGGGCTATGATGTGTCGGGCGCGCCGCCGGCACTCGTGCCACCGCAGCCGAATGGCACGGTTTCGATTTACGGGGCGGTGTCGGCCTTGCCGTTCACGCCCGAACACAGCCTGAGCATGATGGACTACCTGTACCGCCAACATCCGCAAACGTGGGGGCAGTACGGCTTCTTCGACAGCTATAACCTCGATGCGGGTGAGCCGTGGTACAGCAGCGCGGTGTATGGCATTGACAAGGGCTGCTCGCTGCTGATGGTTGAGAACCACCTCAGCGGCCTGATTTGGGATCTGTATACCAGCAGCCCGGCCATTCAAAAGGCGCTGGTGGCGCTGGGATTCCAGGCGCGTGCCTGAGTGATGCGGGCCGGCCGGCGGCACCCTTCGCCGCGCTGGTGAATCGTGATGGATCGGAGATCTTGCGCAGGC
>JAEURB010000135.1 GCA_016788435.1 Anaerolineae bacterium
CTTCGCCTGGATCGACAGCTTTCGCAGCGTCCTCATCCGCTTTGACCGTCAAGCCGCCCATTTCCTCGGCAAGCATTTCGTGATCTACACCCTCATCAATCTTCGCTCACTTCTCGCGCCATAAGTTTCAATGGGTTCATATTGTCTGAGCGTCGAAGAATCAGGCAGCGCGGCTTCGCACAAAGGAGCCGTTTTCCCCTACCGTCCGCCGCTCAGTCCTCGACGACGAACTCGAAGAGCAGGAAGCCGAGGACGAGGAAGATGATGTCCAGCACGATCAGAATGGACAGCCAGGGCAGCCACTGATCATCGGGCGCACCGTTGAGCAGGGCGCTGGTGGCACGAACCGACGCCAGCAGCAGCGGCAGCGCCACCGGCAGCATGATGATGGGCAGAAGGCTTTCGCGGGCGCGTGTTTGCACACTCATGGCAGCCAACAGCGTGCCGACCGTCGAGTAGCCAATCGCGCCGAGCGCCAGCACCAGCAGCAGGCGCGGGTCGAAGAGCGTGGCGTTGAACAGGATGGTGATGACCACCGCCAGCGACGCCGCCACCGACAGCACGAAGACCAGATTGCCGGCCAGCTTGCCGATGTAGATAGCCGGGCGGCTGATGGGCGCCAGCAGCAGCGCGTCGAGATTGCCCTGGTCGCGCTCCATCGCCATGCTGCGATTGAGACCGAGGATGCTGGCGAAAATCAGCGTGACCCAGAGCACGCCGCTGATCGAATCGAGCCGCCCCTGCCGATTGAGATCGAGCGCGAAGCTGAAGACGAGTACGGCCAGCAGCGCGAACAGCACCATCGAGCCGATCAGCTCGCGGCTGCGCATCTCGGCGCGCACGTCTTTGCGGAAGATCGCCCCGGCGGCGGCGAAGAATGGCGTCCCCTTCATCGTGCACCCGCTTTCGCCGCATACAGCGCCGCCAGTTCCGCGCCGGTCATGCCGCCAGTTGGCACATCGGCGCTAACCGCCCCGCGCGCCAGGATGACTATGCGGCTGCTCAGGCGGGCAGCGCGTTCCAGTTCATGAGTCGCCATCAGCACGGTGCGGCCGCTGGCCCGCTGGTCAACCACGACCGCATCGAGCATGGCCGCCGCCTCCTGATCGAGACCGGTGTGCGGCTCGTCGAAGAGCAAGACTTCCGGCTCGTGAAGCAGAGCGCGGGCAATTGCCAGGCGCTGCAACATTCCGCGCGAGAAAGTGCGGACGAGATCACCGGATCGCCGCGCGAGCCCCACCCGTTCCAGCATTTCTGCACAGCGCGCTTCGGCGTTGGATACGTTGTAGAGCCGCGCGAAGAAGCGCAGGTTCTCCATAGCCGTCAGGTTCTCGTAGAGCAGCGGTTTGTGTGCTACGGTGCCCATCTGGGCGCGTACAGCTGCCGCCTCTCGCGGGAGTTCCCAGCCGCCGACCGTGATCTGGCCGGAAGTGGGTTTGCTGAGGGCGCTGACAAGGCGCATGAAGGTACTTTTGCCGCTGCCATTCGCGCCGAGCAGGGCCACGCTTTCGCCGCGCTCGATATCCAGGTTCAGGCCGCGCAGCACTGGCAATAAGCCATAGGTCTTCACCAGATCACGCACCTGAATCAGCGTGGAGGACTCGTTGGCTGCCGTCATGTTTCGTCACCGCCCACCAGAAGCTGCGTCAAACGTTCCTTAAGCTCGGCCCGCTGCCGTTTCCACGCCGAGTCGGAAAGCTCACCGGCGGCATGAGCCGCGTCGAGATCGGCGATTTGCCGGGCCAGTGCGTCGGCCGTTGCTGCCGGTGGTTCAGGAGGCGTGGAACGGCGGCGCACCCAGATGAAGATGCCGATCAGCACGCCGAACACTATCGCGCCGCCCAGCAGCACCAGCGCCGCCGAGTCGCCGGAGACAACCGCGCCGCCGGGGTCGAACGAGGATGGGCCGCCGCTGCCCATGCCGGTCAGTTCGACGCGCAGCAGGCTGCTGGCAGGCCGCGTGAACGTGCCGCTGAACGACATGAACTCGCGCCCGCCGACGGTCGTCGTACCCATCGCAGCCAGACCGTCGGCATTGACCGTCACGCCCTCCGGGCGCACCAGCAGTTGGTTCAGCCCGGCGAACGTATAGCCCAGTTCCTGCTCGACGATGGCGCTTCCCGCGTAGGGGATGATGTAGACGAGCTGAACGAGGTGGATTTCGCCGGGGTAGACCAACTGCGTGTCCACCACCGTGAACTGATCCGACAGGTAGGCGTAACGGCTGCGCTCGGTGAAGCCGGGAACAATGGCGCCGGGCGGCAGGGGAATGGCCAGGCTGATCGGCCGTCCGTCCGGCGTCGTTTGCGTCGTCGTGAAGGCGCGGTCACTGCTGTTTTCAACTTCCATGAACTGCGCGACTTCGAGGCTCTTCGACTCGGCGTTGACGTTGATTTGCGTCTCAACCAGCGTGATCGTCAGCAACGACGGGTCATCGGTCAGCTCGAAGATCGTCAGGTCGAGGGCCGGGTTCGCGCTCAAATCCGCGCCGGATACGATGGGCGAGAGGAACAAACGGTCGCGGTACGTGGCCGTGATGGCATAGGCGGCGTCTTCGGCGAAGAATACATCCTCGAAGGAGTAGCTGCCTGCCGCATCAATCGTCTGCTCGATCTCGATGGGATTCTCGCCCTGCGGGAAGACGAACAGACTGACCACCAGATCGGCCGGGACTTCGCCGTTGGCCGTGCCGTTGGTCACCGTGCCAGTGATGGTGATGGTTGGCCCGGCGGATGTTTCTTCGGTGGATTGGGCATCGGGCGCAGGTGATGCGGTGGCGGCAGGCGGCGTAGTGGGGGCCTGGACTGCGCGGGTTGACTGGGCGGCCATCGTCAGCGGCCCGGCGCTCGACAGCGCCAGCGTGCGCACGTAACCAGCCACTGCGCGGCGGTCGTCCTCGGTCAATTCCTCCGCCCAGCCCGGCATCCCGTCGTGCGGGTCGCCAACCCCGTCGCTGATGGTGGTGAAGATCTGGCTGTCGCTGAGGAGCGCCATGTTGGCCTGATCGGTGAGATCGGCCACCGAACCACTGAGCGCAGCGGCATCCGGCCCGTCGCCGCGCCCACTTTCGCCGTGGCAGTCCACGCATCTTTCGGCGAAGACCTCGGCCCCGCGCGCCACTTGTTCGGGCGTGTAGTGCATCAGGTAGGTGTAGTAGGCCACATCCCAGCGCTGTTGTTCGCTCAGGGCGTTGGCCCACGGCGGCATGAGGTTCTCGATACGGCCGTTGGTGATAGTGGCGTACCAGTCGGTCACGCGCTGCGCGGCGGGCACGGCCGGGTCGAGGAAGTTGGGGATGCTGGTAATCTGGCCGGACTGCACGCGCGCACCGTCGCCCGCGCCGCCCGTACCGTGACATTCAGCGCAGCGCGCCGCGAAGAGGGCCGCGCCGGACGCGATATCGGGCGGCTGCGCGGGGAAACCCAACTCCGGCACGGTGGTGGGCTGCGGTGGCACAGTCGAGACGATGGGAGGCTCGCCACCCAGCCCCGAACAGGCTGCCAGCACGAATACCAGCAGCACCAGCAAACCCACGCGCCATC
>JAEURB010000239.1 GCA_016788435.1 Anaerolineae bacterium
CGGCCAGCGCCTCATCATAACGCCTCAGTGCAGCATAGACGTTCCCGCGATTGTTGTAGGCTTCAGCGTACTCCGGGTTCAAATCGATTGCGCGGTCATAGTCTGCCAGCGCCTCATCAACTCGCTGCAGTGCGTCAATAGGTGATCCCGCGATAGTTATAAGCTACGGGATCATCTGGATTGAGCGCAATGGCTTGAGTCAAATCCAAAATCGCACGCTCAAATTCACCAGCGTTTTTCAGGATCAAAGCTCGCCCAATATAGGCGAGGGGCTGTTCAGGATAGGCAACGACGATTGCATCCATTATGCCAACAGCGTTGATAGTCTGGTTCTCAATCAAAAGTAAAGCGGAATCCCCAACCCCCAGCGCGATTGTCAATTGCTCATTTGCATCTTCGGCAATCACTGCCGCCTGGGTCAGCGTGGGTGGAACGGCTGCGAGAGTTTCCCCGCCGCTGATGACCTGCTGAGCAACCTGTGTAGCTGTGACGAGTATCCTTTCGTTGGTTGCAACCTGCTGTGAGACGCGGGTTGCAGCCGCCAGCGCAATTTCCCCTTGCGCAACCTGCGTTGCGCTATCGGCCACCCGAGCTTCTCCCGCCGTCAGCGTCGGTTGCAGGACTGCCACCTGCAAGTTTGCCGCATCCGCGTCTGCTATCGCCTGAATACCGGTGAGTAACGCGCCGATGGCAAATACGATGGCGACGACTGCGGTGATGCTTCCGCCAATACTCAACCAGCGGATATTCCGCAGTTGGCGGGTACGCTTTTCGCTGGCCTGAATGTAGCGGCGCTGCAAATCGGTTGGCGCAGGCTCTTTTTCGCCCGACTGCGCCAGCCAGTCCTGCGCGACCTCCAAGTCCTCGTCGAGCAGCAGGAAGCTCGGATCATGGCCGCGCCGCTCCCATTCGGTAGCGCGTAATTCGAGGGTCGTGTGTTGTTCCTTGTGCGCGTAGTCGGTGCGAATGACGGTGAACAAGTCCTCGAACCGGGTTTCAAATTCATCCTCGGGCCGAAAAAAGAAGTAGTTGATGTGCTTGAGTACGCTCATGTTGGCGTCGAGAAGCGCGTGTGGCTGGCGGTCGCCCCACAATTGTCGCGTGGCATCCTGCGCCGGGTCAGCCAGACGGCCCGCCATGCCCTTCACCGCCTCGGCGCGGTCGAAGTCCAGGTGCAGAATGGGTATCACGCGCTTGCCCAGCTTCAGGGCGTGCTCGATTTCGAGTTGGCAGATGGGCGAAGCCATGCTGGATGGCGAGATTACGACGGCGAAGTTGTTGGCGTGAGCGATCCCTTTCTGGATTTCGCTCCACCATGACTGAGACGGCGGAATTGATTCCCAGTCAATCCAAACATTCTGCGCCTTCCCCTCCAGCGCGTCGCGCAGCTTCCCTACAAACTCTTTATCCAATCTGGAGTAGGAAATGAACACATCGCTCATCGTGATCGTCCCCGGAGGCGCTCGCGGCGGTACTGAGCGGGATATGCTCTTTACTATATATAGGTTTCACTAGATTATGTGCCGCTAATTTGCGCGGCGGCGCTGCAACAGAATACAACGCGAGGCGGCCTGAAAATGGGGCCGCCTCGCGTATTCTCTGCTCTGTCACCGCGCCGGTAGGTCAGCCCGTCGGTGGGGCCTGCAAAATCTGCGGCATGTCGTTGCCGACGACGACCATCACATCGGCGCTGGTCAGGCCGTCGCTGGCCGATTGGATGCGCTCGGCGGGCAGGCCCAGCAGCGCCGCCAGATAGCGGGCTGTCCACAGCTTGCCGGTGTAGTCGCGGATGATGGTCGGCGTGTTGCCCGGCTCGGGGATATTGCCCGGCTGCGAAGTGATGCTCAGGCCCTGCCCGTTCAGCCAGTCGCGGGTTTGCCCGGCCAGCCCCGGAATGTCGGTGTTGTTGAAGACGACGACCTCGGCATTTTCGGCCGCCGCGCGGTCGCGGATTTCGCTCAGGCTGAGGTTGATCTGCGGGTTGAAGACATCGTCCATCAGCCCGCGAATGGCCCCGTAGCGCGGGATGAGCACCTGATCGCCAGTCGCCGTCGTCGCCATATCCACCTGTTGCGGGCCAATGACGCCGCTCTGGATGTTCTCGCGCGGGATTTCCTGCGCCAGCCCGCCCAGCGCGATGATCTCGTCGAGCGTCAGGTCGGTGACGTACGACCCGGCAAGGCTGTCCCACAGGGCGGGGATCTGGGTAATGAAGTTGACGATGCCGCCGGCATTCAGCACTTCGTCGCGGATCGCCTTGATGACTTCCTGCTGGCGGGTTGCGCGGTCGAAGTCCGAGCCCTCGGTGGCGCGGGTGCGGGCATATTGCAGCAGGCGCGTAGCGTCCAGCCGCTGGCAGCCGGCGTCGAAGTGAACGGTAATCGTGCCATAGCCGGCATCGGGATAGTGATCGTCGTCAATCGGCTCGGGCGGGC
>JAEURB010000339.1 GCA_016788435.1 Anaerolineae bacterium
GCCCGTCATCGCGGGCGGCTGCAATTCGCCCCCGAAGTATAACGCCGCTGTCAATCCGTGCTAAACTCTGGGCATTCCGCTTGGCCGCCTGGGGGTGACGCATGTTCGACTCGCCGATTGTCAATGTGATTTTCGGCCTGATCTTCATCTTCAGCCTGCTCAGTATCCTGGTGACGCAAGTCAATACTTTGGTTGCCAGCCTGTTCAACTGGCGCGGCCGGCATCTCAAGGCGGGCATCAGCCTACTCCTCACCGATCCGTTCATCCGCGCCAAGTTCCTTGCCCATCCGCTGATCCGGCTGGTTCCAGCCGTCGTGCAGCCCAACGCGCAGATGGCGGAAGCCGACGCCGAGGCCGTCGCCGAAGCCAGCGCGCAAAAAGTGGACTGGATTCCGGCCGAGATGTTCTCGGGCGTGCTGCTCGATATATTGAACTCCAACGCCGAGGCCAAGCTGTTCGGGCTGGCCAACGAAGCCTGCGAACGAATGCTCAACGGCGTCGAAAAGGCGCAGATGCGCGAAATGCTGCGCCGCTTCCAGCATGGCGGCGTTACGCTGGCCGATTTGACCCGCTTCGTCACGTCCAGCGTCAGCGACCCGAACGACCAAACGGCGCTGCTCAAGGCGCTCGAACCAATCGGTGCGATCCGCCAGGCGGGTGGAGCCAGCGATGAAGGCAGCCGGCTGCTCCCTGTGCTGGCTGGCATTGACGACATCGGTGACGCCAGTATGCGAACGGCGCTACAAACGCTGGTCGGGCCGTCTCATTCGCTGGAAGAGGCTCAGGCGCGGCTTGAGTCGTGGTTCAATTCGAGCATGGAGCGCTTGAGCGTCAGCTATCGCCGCTGGATGGCGTGGGTATCGGTCGCGGCCGGTATCCTGCTGGCCGTACTGCTGAACGCCGATACGCTCTACATGGGCCGCACCTTGTGGTCCGATCCGGCTCTCCAGCAGGCGCTGGCTGTGGCCGCAGATGCGGCGGTCAGCACAGGCGCGCTTCAATCTTCGATTGACCGGTCGCAGCAGAACCTGGCCGGGCAACTGCCGCCCACTGCCGAAGCCACGCCCGAGCCCGGCGAGGCCGCCACATTCGACGCCAACGCGCAGGGGGTGCCGGGTACGCAGCCTTCGACGGTTGATCTGGCCTTTCAGATTGGCTACACGTTCCAGGATTTGATGGAACTGCGCCTGCCGCTGGGATGGACATTCGAGCCAGTGGAAGGCGGCTGCCCGCAGGCTGCACCCACCTTGCCTGACCCGTGCAATAACGGACGCAACCTGTGGCTGCTGCTGCCGCTCGGCAATGCCAACTGGCTGGCCGACCTGCTGGTCAAGGTTGTGGGCATCGCCATTACGGTTATCGCCATTGCGCAGGGCGCGCCATTCTGGTTCGACCTGCTCAGCCGCATTGCACGCGGCCGCGCGAATAACGCGTAGGGCGCAGACCGGCCGCTACAGCAGGCTTTCGCCCATTCGCACGCCTTCATCCAGCATGGCCTTGACGGCTTCGGGGCTGTGGGCCTCGGCGTAGATGCGCAGGACCGGCTCGGTGCCGCTGGGGCGAATCAGCAGCCAACTCAGGTCGTTCAGGTAGAACTTGACGCCATCGAGCATATCCACCCGCGCCACGGTTTCGCCTGCCAGGGTCGCCGGTGCGCGGTCGGCCAGCATCTCAGTCACCTGGCGTTTCGGCCGCTGGTGGCGCAGCGTGGCGTCAATCCGGCGGTAGCAGGCCGGGCCGTAGGTCTTCTGAAGGTCGGCGATGATCTCGTGCAGGGGCGCCTTGTGGTGGCCCATGATTTCGAGCAGCATCAACCCCATCAGGATGCCATCCCCTTCGGGGATATGGCCCTTGATGCTGACGCCGCCACTCTCTTCACCGCCGATCAGCACGTCACCGCGCATCATCAAATCGCCGATATGGTTGAAGCCTACTGGCGTTTCATGCACCTTCAGGCCATGCGCCCGGGCGATACCGTCAATCATGAAGGTGGTTGAAACCGTCTTGACGATGTCGCCAGTTTGCCCGCGTACCTCAACCAGATGACGCAGCGCCAGTGCCATGATGGTATGCGGATCGACAAAGTTGCCCCGGCCATCCATCGCGCCGATCCGGTCGGCGTCGCCGTCGGTCGCCAGCCCGACATCGGCCTGTTCGCGCTGCACGGCGGCGGCCAGTTCGGTCAGATTCTTCTGGATCGGCTCGGGGTGAATGCCGCCGAATCCTGGGTTTAACTGGCCGCGAATCTCGCTGGTATGGGTGCGTGTGCGTGAGAGGATACTGGTGAAAGCGCCCCGCCCCGCCCCCCACATGGCATCGGCAACCACCTTGAGTTCGCCGTTGGAAATCACGTCGAGGTCAATCAGCGTGCCGAGATGCTGATAGTACGACCAGGCGG
>JAEURB010000253.1 GCA_016788435.1 Anaerolineae bacterium
ACTTCGCCATGCTGAAGCATGGCGGGGACAAGTGGAAACGTGTCCTGCATCGCGGGCAACGCCGCGAGCATGATTCCCGCGCCGCCAGTACGCTCGACGCGCCAGCTGCCGCCGAGATAGGCGTTGATGGCCGGGATGGCCTTCTCCCAGTGGGCAAGATCGGGCAGACCGCTGTGTGCTGTGTAGAGGTAACGCGCGGCAGCTGGGTCGCTGCCGGTGAACTCGAGCGTGGCGTAATCCTGCCGGCTGCCGTCCGCGTCGATGATGGCTGGCAAAAACAGGAGGCGGGCCTGGTGGTTCAATGCCGCCACCGACGGCAACGCCGTCGGGTATTTGGAACGAGGGTGGGCAACGGCCAAGCGCTCGCGGTAGCCGTGCTCGATCAGCGCGCGCTGCTCCGGGGTGGCGGCGCGGTAGACCGCGAAGATATCGGCGATCGTGCCGGCGAGGAGGTCGTTCGCGGTGTTGGTCCAGCTGGTGCGTTCGGTCAGAATAGCCAGCTCGCGCTGGCGGTCCGCCTCACGGCGCTCCTGCTCCAGGCGGTGTTCGGCCTCGCGGGCGGCGCGTTCGCGCTCACGCGCGGCGTGCGCCTTAGCCTCGGCGCGGTCTTTCGTGCGGATTTTGGCTAGGGCGTTCTGGCGCATCACGAACGGCAGCACTTTGCGGCTGATGCTGAAAGCGATCGAGAGCACCACACAGGCGAGCATGAGACCGACGGTGCCGAGGAGGAACCGATCCTCCACCTGATCCAGCGACCAGCTGAACAGTCCCGTTTTGGGGAACCTGCTCTTGATATACAACGCGACGATGGCGAGCGCCGTGCTCGGGACCAGCAGCCCGAACATGAACGCGGTGATCTGCTCGCCGGTGGTCGCTTCGCTGACCGGCTTGACGGGGATGTAAGGGCGTTTGGCCATGGCGGGGTCTCATTGAACGGTGACGGACAGTTGTGGCGGAATAGGACGTGGCAGGGAAGGCGGCGCGGCGTCTCGTTGGTGAATTATCTCAGCCGGGCAAGATCGGCGGCGGTGACGTAAGCGGCCTGGAGTGCGGTCAGCTCCGACGTGCGGCCGTTGCGATAGAGCAGCTGGCCACGGGCCAGCCGCGTGATGTCGACCGGGAAATCCCCCGTATCGCCGAACAGCTGCGCGGCGGCCTGCGCCGAGGGCTGGCGGAACGCCATGGTGGCGGTGAGGTTGCGGCGTAGCGCGGTGGGCAACGTGTCCGCCACCGCATACTGCGTCTGCACCCACAGGTGCATGCCGGCGGCGCGGGCCTGATTACCGAGGCGCACGAACCCGTCGACGATGGCCTTGCGGTTCTTCTCGGAGTCCGGCTCCAGCATCACCTCCGCGAACTCGTCGACGACGATCAGGATCGGTTTTGCGCGCCACTGGGTGTCACCGGAAGCTTTCACGTCGGCAATGCGGCTGGCGAGCGTCTGGTGCAGTGTGGCGAGCATGGCAGGCAGGTCGGCGTAGTGCTCGACGACATTGAACTGGGCGACGCCGGTGGCGTAGGGCGCCAGCTCGAGGCCGTGCTTGAGATCGACCAGATAGACCGTCTCCACCGAAGTCGCCGCCAGTGCCAGCTGGACGACGAGTTGATGCAGGAACGTGCTCTTGCCGAACCCCGACGGGCCGACGACCAGGGTGTGCGTCAGCTCGGTGAGCGGCAGGTGATGCGGATGACCTGTGGCGAGGTCGCGGCCGAGGAACAGGGCGTTCCGCTGGAGCAGGTCGCTCGTGAGCGGGAACGCCGGCGGCAGGTCCGGCGCACGCTGCACCGTAATCGCCAGACCGTCGGCGCTGGTGATCTGGACGCGATTGCCGAGCAGGGCGGCGATCGTCGGGGCGTGGCGCTGCCACGTGGCCAAGTCGGGTGCGCGGCCGACGCTCGTATACACGAACGTGCCAGTGGCCGGGTTGGAGCGGGTGTGGTCGAGGCGGTCGTAGGCGGTGCCGTTATCGATCCCCAACAGCACCGGCAGAAACAGCACCCGCGCCGCTTCCGTGAGCTCGGTCGCATCGAGGGTGACGCGGTGCGTCGCCGTGGTGTGCAGGCCGGCAAGAGTGCGCGCGTAGTCGGCGCCGAACGCGGGCGCCGGGGTCGTGCAGACCTTGGTCAAATCGGCGGTGGTGAGGATATCGAGCCGCGTTGCGAGCGTGGGGCTGGTGAGCACCGCGCGGGCGTCGGCTCGTACGAGCCGGGAGGTGATACGGTCGGCGCGCTGTTTCGCGCGGCGGCGGACGCGATGGCGACGCGCGGCATGATAGAGGCGGTTGAGACGAAGTCGCAGACGCCACGGGGTACGATAACGCTTGGGCGGGAACGGCCCGAGATCGCTGATCAGCTCGGCGGCGAGCCACGGCGTGCCGAGGATGAGCACGATGGCGCAGAGGACCAGCCATGCGGCGGTGTCGGTGGCCTTGAGATAGCCGTATGCCGCCATCGTGATGCTCACGACCACCAACATGAGCGCGAGCAGCGTCAGCGCGAGCAGGACGCGGCCGATGGCCTGGATGATGTAGCGGGTGCGGGAGAGTTGGCGCATGGCGGTTGTTCCCGAGATTCGAACCGGGGCGCCGGTGGGCGCCCCGGAGAGTTGGTGTGAACTAGGCGGTGACGATCTTCGGGTAGCCGTCCGGCTGGGTGCGCAGCGCGGAGTAGTAGATGCGGCTGTCCTTGGCGCCGACAGCGACCGCGATCTGCACCGTGGCGCCCTTGGCGAACTCGTCGGGCTGCATGCCGTCGGCGAGCTTCACCTCGAACACCTGCGAGGGGCGGTCCGCGTAGCTGACGAACAGCTCCAGGAACAGCGCCGGGCCGGTCTTGAACGTCACGGCACGAGTCTTGTTGACGGTGCCAGTAAGAATGAGCATCGGATTTCCTTTCATGTGCTCATGGGGGGAACGGGAACGTCGGCGGCGGGCTCATCGGGGGGCGCGCGCTGCCAGTAGTCGGGGCCGAAGATCTCGCCCCAGGTGTCCACGGTCTCGCCGAACACGTAGGTCTCCAGGGCGACGTGCGCGGCGGCGAGCTCGTCGTCGCTGACGCGGCGGGGCGGTTCGGCGGCTTTGATCTGGCGGAGGCTGCCGCCGCTGTCGCGCAGACGCCGGCCGGCGATGGCGTGGTGCAGGGTGGCGAGGACTTCTGGGGCGACCCGCCAGCCGTGCGCGGTCTGCTCGTAGAACCCGGCGGGCTTGACGACGTATTTCACCGCCTCGAACAGGCCGTCGAGATTCGCGTCGAGGACGCCGGCCGTATCGCGGCCGAGGCGCTTGATGTGGACGATGCCGGGCGGATAGCCGGTGGCGGCGGCCCACAGCTGCACCCAGTCGGGCTGGGCGAGGTAGAGCGGGCTGTTGGCGGCGAAGTAGCCGTCGCGCATCCACATGAGCGCATGAATATGCGGATGGTAATCGCGGCGGATGGGGTTGAACGTGATCTCCAGGCTGCGATGCCAGCCGAGCACCGCGCGGGTGACGCGGCGGTAGCGCACGAGGCGGCGGAACGCCGTCGTGAGCAGGGTCACCGTGTTGGCGAGCTGCACCGGTTCGACATTGCGCACCGTGAGCGTCAAGAGCACCGGCAGGGCGCGCGGATGCTGGCGGCCATGCTCGGCGACGCGGGCCGCCAAGATTGCGAACGCGCGGCGGGCGTTGAGCGCCATGCACACGGGGCAGGTGCGCACCTTGCACGCGTAGGCGTTGCGCAGCGTCAGCTGGTCGTTCGCGACCGTGAACCGCAGCTGATTGGCGCAGTTCGCGATGCGCTCGGCGCGCTTGCCGTGGGTCTCGGCATCGGCCGCCCGATAAGCGGCGGCCGTGGCGATCGCTTTCAGCTTCGCGCCGGTCCAGTCGCGGCGCTTACCGCGACTGTCCAGGTGCTGCAGGGCTTTGCGCGGGGCGGTCATCATTTGACCTCCCGGCGCTGGAGCTGCGCGAGGCGGCGGCGAATGCCGGCCTCGATGTTCAGCCGGGCGCGCTGGTCGCTGGGCTTCGACGAGCCGACCGTGAACGTGACCGTGTGACCGGCGTAGATGCCGGTGACGCGCGGGTGACCGGCGATGGTGCCGTCGATCACGATGTCGGTGATGCCGAGCTGGGCGGCGTAACGGATGAAATGACGCTGGTGGCTGCGCATCACAGCACCTCGCGGCGGTTGTACTGCGCGGTCGCCGTGAACTGCTGCGTGGCCAGCCAGGCGTCGAGATCGGCGAGGCGGTAGCGGACGCGGGCGCGCTTGCCCGGGCCGGCCTTGAGGTACACCGGACCCGTTCCGTCGAGGCGGAACCGCTCCAGCGTCTTGGGCGACAGGGCGAGGTAGGTCGCCGCTTGCGCCGTGGTGAGGAGAGTCGTGATCATGGTGGCGTTTCTCCGGGGGTGAGAGGAACGCCTTAGGCTGTGGAAAAACCGGCCGTAAAAACAGGGGCGTATTTCCGTTATCTTCCGTACGGGGGCGTACTGTGCTCTACAGAAAAAGAAGCTGTTCTACGGGGCGCTGCAGGGATTTACGGAGGGCCATGTGATGAAAGCACCGCTTCGGACAATGAAGGATCTTGAACGGTATCGCGCCGCCTTGCGCAAGACGGGGCTCGCCATGCCCGAGCTAGCAGAAATGGGAAAAGCAACGTTTACTTATGATCAGCTCTATAATTTCATGATGAATAGAAGTGGGACTAAGAAAGTCACGCCGTCAGTGCGAGCCATTTTTGATTACGTAGATAAACATTTTGGCAATCTTTTAAGCGATGAACAGGAAACCAACATCGAAGCAACCGGCTTTTTGGAGAAATTGCGTCAGTTTTCCAAGGTAGAGCTTGTCTTGGAGCCTGTTAGTTTGCTCGGGGTATACGCGGGAGTGGAGCGAGTTAATGCCGGATTTCGTGTTGTTGTCACCGAAATTCGGGATGTATGTGGGTACATCGAATACCGCTTGGAGGGAAGGGGCAGCGACGAACACCACACGTCCGAGCGAGGTATCGGAATTGGGGGGCACGGGGGGCGTGAGCTGCTGGGGGAGACTGGCGTGCTGAAGCGGATGTTTGAGAAGCAGGAGAGATTGTTGATAAATCGCCGCAGATTTTCGGTTAATCAACATATTGCCAATGGTTACGTGAAGATTGGATTGGTAGAGCTACCTAAAGGGTCTGCCGACGACGGGGCTTATCTGGAGCGAATCCGTTCCACCCGCAACGACGGTGAGTGGTTGCTGGAAAATGGCATGAACCAAGATCGTGAAATCATTCGTGGGGTGTTTCTCAAGGATATTTTTGCCGTGGCGAGGATGGAGCTAGATCAAGCACTGGATCGGCTGTTTCGAATATCTCATCTGTTTAGTGTTCCCACTGCGTCGTTAATTCTTCGGGCTGGTGAGTCTGGCGGCAAACCAGTGAGGATTGAACGCTTGGACGAGGCGGCAGCAACAATAGGTGCTAGAAAATCTTCCAAAAAGAGCCGCTAGTTCGGCTGAATTCTACTTTTGGAACAATAACGCAACTTAAGCGATCGGGGCCGGCTAGTGGTATTTACGGGGAAGGCGGCCTTCCAAAGGGTTTAGCGTCGGGATTGCAAATAAGAAGCTAGAATTGAAGCGGGCGCAACGTCTGGCATAAAGCATATCGGTGGCGGCATTTCGGAATATCGCGTTGACTTTGGCCCGGGTTATCGTGTGTATTTGGCGTTTAACGGCGTGAAGCTTGTTGTATTGCTTGGTGGTGGAACCAAGTCTCGTCAGCAAGAAGACATTGCCAAAGCAAGGCCGAATTGGTCGGACTATAATAATCGCATAAAGGAGAACGCTCATCATGGTACTCACACGTGATTTCAAAGAAACCGTATTGCAGCGCGCCCAGTCCGATGCTGTGTACCGAGAAGCCTTGCTGGCCGAGGCTGTGGGTGCCCTATTACAGGGAGATCTGGAGACCGGAAAAGCCGCGCTTCGCGTTTTTATTAAGGCGACCGTTTCCTATGACGAACTTTCCGAAGAAACTGGCCTGTCATCCAAGAGCTTGATCCGGATGTTTGGACCCACTGGAAACCCGCGATCAGAAAGCCTAGTCGCGGTTTTGCGCGCGCTGCAATCTTTGACCGGCGTGCGACTTTCACTGCAGAGCCATATCGATTGAGATTTATACGCCTATGATGTGTGCTCTTTTGGCTTCCCAGCGATGGCCGCGCCGATCTGGTTGTTGAGTTGACGGAGCGGGTCGTCGGCAAGATGGGCGTAGCGCGCCGTCGTCTGCTGCTGGGTATGGCCGAGCAGTTTGCCGACCATGGCGAGCGAGGCACCGGCATTGATGGCGATACTGGCGAACGAATGGCGCAAATCGTGGATGCGCATGTCGTCGAGACCGGCCAGAGCGCGGATGCGCCACCACGGCTTATGCAGGTTGATGATGGGGGCGCCATCGCGGTGGCCAACGATCACGAACGGATTGTCGTGCATGCGGGGTAGGGTGGTCAGCACCGCCACCGCCTGAGGGTTGAGGCGGATCGCCTTCTTGCCGGTCTTCGAGTCCGGCAGCCACAGCGTCGCGGTTTCCAGGTCGACGTATTTCCATTTGAGCGTGGTGATCTCGGAGAGCCGCGCGCCCGTGAGCAACAGCAGCCGGATCGCAGCCGTGGCGTAGGGGCTCTCGGCTTGCCTGGCGTCGAGGTCGTCGAGCACAGCCAGCAGCTTTTCGATTTCGGAGTTGGTGAGATACCGCTCGCGGGAGCGCTCGGCGTATTTCTTGATGCGGCGACACGGATTGGAATTTGCAGCGATGTGGTCGTGGTCTTCGCACCACGACATCAGTTTCGACATGACCGCGAGGCAGAGGTTGGCGGTGCGGGGTTTCTCGGACCAGCTGGTGTGGGCCTTGGCGACGATGGTATGCGTGATGGCCTCCACCTTGAGTGTACCGAACGCGGGTAGGAGGCGCGTACGAATGAGCCGATCGTATTCGGACAGCGTGGTCGGTTTGATCTTCTTGCCGTGCTGGGCCAGGAACTCCTCGGCCGCCTCGGCGAACGTGATCTTGGCGCGCTCGGCGCGGCGGATCTCCGCCGGGTTGACGCCTGCGGCGGCGTCGGCGGCCAGCGTGAGCGCCTTCTTGCGGGCGGTCTCCGGGGTCCACGGGCTGCCGTGTTTGCCGATGGTGATCCAGGACTGCTTGCCGTTGATGCGCTTCTTGACGAAGTAGCTGACGGCGGTGGCGCGGTAGCGGGCGCCGAAACCCTTCACTTCCGTATCCCAAACGGTGTCGCCGGGCTTCAATCGGGCTACCACGGCTAGTGTGATGCGGGCTTGTGCAGGCATTGAATCAGATGATCCTCAGATGGTCGGCGCCGGGCTACCACCGGGCTACCACATTCGCGCGGAAACGCGAGGGAGCGTGAGGTATAGACCCTTGCGGAAGTCGTTGAAAACGGTATCATAATAGCAAATCCTGCGGAAACGTGGAAGTGCCGAAAAAACAGACTTTTAATCAGATGGTCGAGGGTTCGATCCCCTCCCCGCTCACCAATAATTTCAATGGCTTATTTTTGGAAGCAAAAGCGCCGCGCGAGCTCGCCGCGCAGCGCATAGGTTGAATAACCGGCTGGAACGGGCGCAATC
>JAEURB010000277.1 GCA_016788435.1 Anaerolineae bacterium
CCGCCGCGTCGGCTGCCGCCAAAACCACCTCGACAGCGCGGGGAAGCAAGCCGCATCTGGCCAGATGATACGCGGCCGCCAGCGGATCGTCTACGTCCACACGGCCGAAATAGTCCGCGGCTGCCCGGTGCAGCTTCACGCGCTGCGCCCGTGACATCGAATCGTAGATGACGGACTGGGTCATGGCATGGCGAAAGCTGTACAGGTTATCGCGCACGATGAGCGTCTGCGCTTCGACCAAAGTCGCCAGCCCAACCTCGACTACCTGTCTCGTATAGCCGCTAACTGCTTCCAGGGCGGCAAAGCGGAAACTGCCCCCCAGCACCGCACCGGCCCGCGCCAGGTCGAGCGCCTGCGTGGGCAGCAGATTAACACGGGAAAGCACCAACTCGCGCACCGACTCGGGCAGCGACTGGGTATCGGCAATCGGCGACAGGCGGGCGCGGCCGTCGGTTACCATGACGTAGAAATCATCCTCTAGCGACCGCAGCAGCGCCTCGATGTAGAGTGGCCGGCCGTTGGTTCGCTGCCAAACCAGGTCGCTCAGCGCGTCTTCGATTTCGGTCGCGCGCAGGCAGGCCATCGCCAGGCGCGCCGTTTCGTAGCGGTCGAGATCCGGCACGGATTCGACGCGAAGCCGTTCGAGCAGCGGCGCAAAGGCAGTCTGCACATCGGGGTGAAGCATCGTCATCGGCTCGAAGGCGACGAGGAAAGCCAGCGGAACGCCCTGCGCCTTCTGAAGCACGGCATCGAGCACGGCCAGCGTGCGCGCGTTGGCCTGATGCGCATCGTCCATCACGACCAGCAGCGGTGTTTGCCGGGCCGAAGCGCTCAATAAATCTGCGATGGCCTGTTCGGTGGATATACGGCCCTGGATCGTGTTCCAGATCGAGCCCTGGCCGCTGGCGGGCACGGAAGTCCCGGCCGTGTCGCTGGCCGCCCGCCTCCTCAGCACCCCAAACATGCCCGATGACTTCAGTTGTTCGGGCGTCATGCGCGATACAGCCGCGAACAGGTCTTCGAGAAACGGCTCACCCTGCGGCTCGGCCTCGAGCGAGAAGCCAAACAGCAAATCGCCGATGACCCCGGCCAGCGCGAGCTGACCCAGTTCTTCAAGCGCGCGGCGCACGGCAGCGCGGCCCTCCTCGGCGCTGGCACGGCCGTCTACACCAAGTACCTGCCCGGCCAACTGCGCCCACACATCGCGCCGGGTGCCGCGCTGCTGGCAGGTGATGAACGCGACGCGGAAGCCGCTGACGCGCGCCATTTCGGCGAATTCGCGGGCGATACGGGTCTTGCCGGCCCCGGCGTCACCGACCAGTCCGATGGCGCGAACTCGCCCGCGCTTGACCTGAGGCAGCGCATAGTTGAGCGTAAGCAGGAATTGGTCGTGGCCGATGAACGGCATTTCCGCCGCATCGCCCGGCCCACTAGCTTCAAAGCGGGCCGACAGCACGCGATAGGCCTGTACCGGGCGCGCCTTGCCCTTCAGCACCAGCGGCGGCAATGCTTCAACATTGAAGGACGTTTGCGTGCGCTCGTAGACACTCTCGCTGATCAGGATTTCGCCGAAGTCTGCCGAGGCCATCAGGCGCGCTGCCAGATTGACATCATCGCCCATCAGCGTGAATTCGCGCCGCTGTTTCCAGCCCGCTTCGCCGGCAAACGTCATGCCGAAGGTGACGCCGATTCGCTGGCGCACATACGTCTCACGCACCAGCGAACGGCCGGCGCGCTCTTCCAGCCGCCGCACGTCTTCTTCAATGCGGCGGTTGAACTCCGCCAGCCGGTTGCGCAAGTCAAGCGCGGCTTGCACCGCCCGTTCGCGGTCATCCTCGTGCTTGATCGGCGCACCGAACGTGATCAGCAGTTTGAAGCCCAGCTTGTAGGGGTCGGTGCGGGCCAGCGTGCCGCCCAGTTCGGTCACCGTTTGCTGCACCATCGTGTAGTAGCGCGAGAGAAGCCCCGTGATATCCGGCCGGAAATCCTCGCCCCAGTCATCGAGCAGCTCGGCGAAACCCGTGCAGTGGATGAACATCGTCGCGGCCGGCACGTTGGCGCTGGCTACGTGATAGCGATCCCGTTCGCCACGTTCCGCGTGGTCGGCACTGTTGACCAGCTCGCCAAAAACGGCCGGCGGCACGAAGGGTCGCACGCGCTCGACCTTGGCAGCGGCCGTCTCGACCGAGCGCAGCAAGTCGTCACCGCCGAAATCGAGCAGCGACCCTGCCACTTGCCTGCGCCGCAGCCCGGTCGCACCCAACTCGAAATCACCGAGCCGCTCGTTCAGGCCAATGACCTGCGCGAAACCGTCTTCGAGGGCCTCGATACGGTCGGCCTCATCGAAGAACGGCACGATGCTGGCCGCCACGATCACATCATCGCGCACACCAAGGGCCTCGGCATCCATGGCCAGGCCCGGCAGATTGCCCTGAATGACATGGTCGCGCTGGGCTATCCCGCCGACGATGCTCTCGTACAACCGCCCCTGCGCGACACCGATGGACATCGTAAGCTGGGCATCGTGGCTGTCACCGAGCAGCGCCGCCAGCCGTTCGCTGCGAATCGGCTGGAACTCATCGTGCATGGCTTGCTGCATGCGCAGGCCGGTTCGTACCGCTTTCAGGGCCGAGGCCGGGTCGCTGTCGCCGCGCGCCGGATAGAAGGCCAGGAGCGCGTCGCCCGCGAACTTGAGCAGTTGTCCGTCTGACTTGGCGAGAATATCCAGCATGGTGGTGAAGTATTGGTTGATGACAGCCGTCAGTACCTCGGTGCCTTCCGCCCCGCTGGCCTGCTGAATCATCTCAGACAGCGCCGTGAACCCGCCGACATCGGCGAAGAGGAAGGCGCCGGGGCGCAGCGCGCTGTAATCCGGCCTGTCGGCCGTGCTACCGAGGATGGCCGTGTCTTCAGCGATGTAGGACGGGATGAAGGAGGCCGTGGCGATGTAGAGGCTGTTAAGATGCTGCTCGACCTCGCGCAGCGCCTCGCGCAGGGCCTGGCCGGCGGCCCCCGGCTGCGAGGCGCGTTCGAGCCGTTCATGGAGCGGCGCCGAGATCAACGGCCTCAAGCTCCGCAGCAGTGCAGCGTCCAGGTTCATACGCGAAATGGGTTCGGGGGTCGCTTCACAAGGCCCGGTCGCTGAGCGCCGACCATAGGCCAGAGCCAGCGCTGCCACGGCGCGATCGCAGGTGAACGCGATACCGCAGGTTTGGCTCCTCTCCTAACTCAATCAACCAGCCGCCGGCGATCAGCGCGCGCAGCGTGCCTGCGAGGTCGGCCATGCGTTCGGCAAAGCGCTGTTCGATGGCGGTTCGGAGCACGCCATCCACCTTATTCGGGTCGCGCATCACCATCAGCATAACGGATCGCTGATCGGACTCGAGATCCATGATGTCCATCGTGGTGATGCCAGCCGGCGGATCATGAGTCTCAAGCTTCGCGCTCAACTGGTCAAAAGGCGAAGCGCCGGGGGCCGGTTCTTCTGCGTCCAGCTTTTGATTGAGTTGATCGTAGAGATCCGGCATGGGGTTACCCTCATCACAACGCTTGAACAAACGAGGACAGCCGACGGGTTTATACCCTACCCTCAGTAATATTCCGGCATTTCAATCGGCTCGCCCTGCGGCCGGCAGATTCCACACCAGATAGCATCAGCCACGATAACCGCTTTGGGCGTATTGCGCGCACCGACATACATGGTGAGGATGAATGGCATTTTCGAGGCGTGATCCTTGCAGATGAATCGTCCGCAGAAACGACAAGAGGCGTTGGCCGGCCGATCGCAGACCCAACAACTTGAAGACATCGCTTGTTCCTTGCCAGCAGGAAACCATCAAACACCCTCTGATTGTAATCCCCAACTGCCACAAGTCCCAATTTATACATCCACAATCATTGGCACTGGCCGCCCGGCAGGCTCGTGATTGATCTGAGCGAGATTAAGCATTAGCATGGGTGAAGCAATTCACAATTCCCGAATCAGTCAAACCCTGACGGCACCTAACCTGCGGTCGCAGGTGGGCCACTCTTTGCGTGGAGGACAGGCATGAGATCGATATTTGGCGCTATTACGGCGCTTTCGCTGCGTTTCCGCTGGGTAACGCTGGCGATTGCGGCGCTCGTTTCGGTGGCTGGCATTGCCGCCATCACGCAACTGCGCCAGGAACTGATCCCGTCGGTCGAGTTCCCGCAGACCATCATCCTGACGCAGGTCTCAGGGTTGACGAGCGAACAGGTGCTGGAGGTGGTCACTCAGCGCATCGAGCAGGCGCTTGATGAGCAGGTGCCGGAGATCGTCAATATCGAGTCGAGCACGACTGGCTCGTTCGGTTCGATTGTCACTGCCCGCAACGACTTCGGCCAGAATCAGGAACGGCTGCAGCGCGAAATCCAGGCGGCGCTCGACACGGTTTGGCTGCCCACGCGGCAGATTACCGCGCCGGAAGGCAGCGATCCCGCCGCGTTTGCGGCTGGCCTGCTGGCCGACCTGCCGCCCGAAGTGCTGATCTTTCTTGAGGAGGAGAACCCCAACTTCCTCTTCCAACTCACACCCGAAGTATGGAGCGCGTTCAGCGAGGAGACGGCTGCCGCTGTCCTCGGCTACCTGGCCAACAGCACGCAGGAGCAGTCGGGCGCGGGCGGCGCGCTTCGCCAACTTGTAGACCAGGAAATCGTGCCGCTGCTCGATAATCTGACCGAAGTCGCCAGCGTATCGGTAGGCGGCGGCCAGCTTCTGCCTGGCGAGGGTGGCGAAGCAGCGGCTGCGCCAACAGAAGGCGCGGCGACCAGCCTGCTGCTTAAGCTTTCGCCGGAAGCATGGGCCGCCGCCAGCGCCCGGGCCGGCTTCAGCGGCGCGCAGGATCAGGCGGCGGTCGAAGCGCTGGCCGCTAACGCCTACACAATTCCTGAAACTGCACCCGCCCTGCCCGAATCGTGGCAGATGGACCGCTTCCACGATGCCAGCGACCTGCTGGAGATGAAAACGCTCACCCGGTCGCTGGGGGCGGTATTCGATACCTTCACCCGCACCGGGCGCATCGTCGGCTCGCTCGGCCAAACAGACGACCTGACGCCGGAAGTCGTGGCGCAGTTCCTGGCGATTGATCCGTCGCTGGTGAATTACCTGAAGGCCGAGCAACTGGCCACCCTGAGCCCTGAAGTTTTCGCGGCGCTACCGGCGGACTTCATCGCCGGGCTGGACGGATTTACGCGAGACGAACTGGCTGCACGCGGGCTGGCCGCCTCAATCACTGGCGAGCAGGCCGCCCCTGCCCCGGTGGAGCTGCCCGCGCCGTGGCGCATCTCGCCGCCGCAAATCCTCTCGTTCAGCTTGAGCGATCTGCCGCTGGCGACCTTCGCCATTGCCGGGTCGGTAGACGACGCAACAGCCGCAAGCACAACTACGGAAACGGCCACGACTGAACAACCCGTGGCGACGCAAACCCCCACGCCTACAGCCACGCCGGAAATCGCCCAAGGCCCTGCTCTGCCGCTGCCTTTCGCCCTGATCGGCACGGGGCTGGGCATCGAGTTGAACACGGCCGATGACCTGATCAACCTGCAACTGCCGGAAAATCTGGCTTCGCAGCTTGGGGCAAATTCGATCAGCGCGGCGCAGTTCCTCAACTTCCTGCTCCTGCTGGGCAATCCCGATGCGATGCCGGAAGGGATGCAAGCGCCGTCTATCCCGATCGACCCCAATGCCCTGATCGGCCTGATCAGCGCCGAGGCCGTGCAGTTCATCGTCGAAAACGACCCAACGTTCGCGCCGAACCTCACAGCCGAAGTCTTCAACGCATTCTCCGACGACGTGCTGCGGCTGGATACGCCCGCGCCGCCGCTCGATAGCGTGTGGAATACCCTTGCCAACCAGCCGCAGTTCGCGTCCGTGCCGCTGCGTACCGCCGCCGACATTGTGGCGCTGGGCAACAGAGCGCCGTCGGCCGCGCTCAACGCCATCAACAGTGGCGTTCCTGAGCAATTCGCGGGCTACGAGGTTCGGCTGTTCGACAGCCTGACGCCGGGCATTCTGCGCTACTTCGCCGTGCGCGAGCCGGATTTTTACCTCAATCTTGACCCGAACGTGCTGCTCAAGCTCTCCTCGGAAACGCTGGCGATACTCCCCGAAGACGTGCTGGCGGCGCTACCAGCCGAGACCGCCTCACAGCTTCAGGCTATCGCCAATAGTGAATTGCCCTCGGCGGCCGAGGCGCTGGCCGCGCTCTATACGTCGAATGTGCCCGCCGCCGACCCGAACGCCCCGGCGCTGAATGCTGACTGGAAGATGATCGGCGACTTCCTGAGCGTCGAGTTGGACAGCGCCGATGACTTCTCGCGCTTCTTCCCGGATACGACAGCCTTCCTTAACAGCCTGTTCGACTCGGCGCAGGGTATCGCCTTCGCGCCGCGCCTGTTCGGCGGGCTGAGCGCCGACGCGCTGCTGTACATGGCTGATAAAGACCCGAACCTGCTGGGCAACCTGCGCATCGAGGCGCTGAACCTGCTCTCACCCGAAACGCTGGCTGCCCTGCCCGCAGACGTGCAGGAACGTATGGTAAACGGGGCTGCTCCGTTCACGCCTGAAGGCACGGTAACCCGCATTGACGGCGAGTCCGGCCTGCTGATCACCGTCTACAAATCAAGCGACGCCAATTCGGTCGAGGCCTTCCACACCGCCGAAGACACTCTGCAGGAGTTCCTCGGCCAGCATCCCGGCCTGCAACTGACGGTCTCGTTTGAGCAGGCCAGCTTCATCGAGGAATCGATCAGCGGCGTGGCGCGCGAAGGCGGGCTGGGCGCGATCTTCGCCATCATCGTCATCCTGATCTTCCTCAGCAGCGGCATCTGGAACCGCCAGGCACGCCTGATCATCGGCGGCGTCCTCATCGCCGCCTTCATCATTGCGCTCATTGCCGTGGCCGCCTCCAACGCAGCGGCCTTCGGCGGTGACTTCATGGCCGGCTGGGACAACACCGACGTGCTGATGCGCAGCATGTTGATACTGGGCGCGCTGGCCGGCCTGTTCATCATGCTTTGGCCAACCAACGTGGCCCGCCCGGCCTGGCGCAGTACGCTCGTGACCGCCGTCTCGATCCCGCTGTCGATCCTGATGGCCTTCGTACTGATGAACTGGCTGCCTCCGACCGTCAACGGCGTGCTGGCGCCGGCCGCTGATGGGTCGCCCATCCTGTCGTTCCTGCTGCGCCTGTTCCCGGCCAGCATCACCGTCAACATCATGACACTGTCCGGCCTTACGGTCGCCATCGGCCGCGTGGTAGACGACTCGATTGTGGTACTGGAGAATATCTTCCGGCATGTGGCCGAAGGCGGCGATAAGAAGACCGCCATCATCGAAGGCACGAAGGAAGTCTCGGTCGCCATCTTCGCCGCCACCATCATCACGGTCGTCGTCTTTCTACCGCTCGGCCTGACCGGCGGCATCATCGGCGAGTTCTTCCTGCCGTTCGGCCTGGCCGTTACCTATTCGCTGCTCTCCTCATTTATCGTCGCTATCACCGTCGTGCCGGTCATGGCCTTCCTGCTGCTCAAGCCATCGGAAATGAGCAGCGAGGCTCACGAAGGCCGCCTGGAGCACCTGTATAACCCGGCGCTGCATTGGGCGCTCTCAAAGCGCAGCCACCGGTATGGCGTGCTCGGCGTCGCGTTTGCCTCGCTCGCCATCAGCGTGGTGCTCTTCATGAACCGCCCGCAGGCCTTCCTCCCCTCGTTCGGCGAGCCGCAGGTCTCGGTGCTTGTCAGCCTGCCTGCCAGCACGAAGATTCTGGATACCAATGCGCTGGTCGAGCAATTCGAGGCCCGGTTGGCGTCCGATTTCCCGGACGGCGGGTTGGAACGCGTGCAAACCATCGTCGGCGGAAGCGGCTTTACGCTGCAAAGCCTGCTGCTTGGCTCCAGTTCAGTCGAGGAGAACGCCGCCTCAGTCACCATCGCGATAGACAATCCGGCGCAGTTAGACGCGATCACGGCACAGGTGCGCGCGTTGGCCGATGACGTATTTGGCCAGGGTAACGCGACCGTGTCGGCGGCTTCCCTGAGCGAGCAAGGATTTGGCGGCTTTGCGCTGGTGCTGTCTGGCCCACAGGAAGACCTGGAGGCGGTCAACCAACAGGTGATTGATACGCTGAATCAGGTGGATGGCCTGGCTAACGTGGTCAGTAATCTGGCGGGCCTCGGCGGCGGCGGCAGTGAGGATGCGCCGCCGACCTTCATTCGCATTGACGGCGAATCGGCGGTGCGCTATACGGGCGAACTGGAAACCGAGAACACGCTGGGCGTAACCGGCGCGGCCAAAGCTGCCGTATCCGGTATGGCCGGGCTTCCAGCGACGATCACCGTCAGCGAGGGTTTCGAGTCGCAGCTGCAAACGCAGGGCTTCGCCAACCTGTTCGTCGCGATGGGCATCGCTATCGCCATCGTCATCGTCATCCTGATCATCACCTTCGGCTCGCTGGTGCATTGGATAGACATCATGCTGAGCGTGATCGTCGCGCCGGTTGGCGCTGCCATCGCACTGGCGCTCACCAACCGTGTGCTCGGCATCAGCGCCATGATCGGCATGCTGATGCTGATCGGCATCGTCGTCACCAACGCGGTCGTGCTGATTGACCGCGTGCGCGCCAATCAATTCCAACGGGGCATGAACGTTGACGACGCGCTGGAAGAGGCGGGTCACCGCCGCCTGCGCCCGATCCTGATGACGGCTATCGCCACCATCTTCGCCCTCATTCCACTGGCGATTGGTCTGTCGCAGGGCGCGATCATCGCCTCGGAACTCGGCACGGTGGTCATCGGCGGCCTGTTCAGCAGCACGCTGCTCACGCTGATCGTCGTACCGGTCGCCTACAAGATGCTCGACCCGCTGGATCGCCGCACGCGCCGCTGGTTCCGCCGGGGCGCAAAGTAGCAGTTCGCAGCAATTAACCAAACGGGGCGGCCTCGATTGAGCGCCGCCCCGTCCTTTATCCGATGTCCCGCCCATCCTCCCACGAGCCGCCCCTACGCACCGATGCTTCGTCAGCTTTACAGGTCAAGCCGCATGAACACCTCTTGCGCCATGAAAGCCGGCGGCCCGTCGAAATAGGGTTCGATGGTCTGGAAACCCAGCGACCGGTACAAGCGCTGCGCGTCCGTCATCTTGATGGACGTACTCAGAAGCAGCTGCCGATAGCCAGCGGCCCGTGCCTGGGCAATTAACGTATCTGCCAGCAAGCGCCCGGCCTTGCGGCCACGCGCCCGCGGCCGCACCCACAGCCGCTTGACCTCACCTGCATCCGGCCTGTATGGAAGCAGGGCAATACAGCCGGCAGCGTCCCCATCTACAAACGCCAACAGCAAGCAACCTCGCGGCGGCACATAGATGCCCGGGAGTTCCTCCAGTTCCTGCTCGAGCGCGGCTACTGTGGGTACTTCGGACTCTTCCATCTCGTTGTCCACTTCGGCCCGCAGATAGGCGCGATACTCGGAAATCAGTTCCCGCACCTGCCCGATTTGCTCCGGCGTTTCCGCCTGCACAATCGTGAGCATCTTCGACCACCCACACGGTCATTTCAAAGCAAGAACGGCACTCGTTTGAGCGCCGCTTTCTGTTTTTAGGTGCTGAAGCACTTCCAGCCGCTGCCGGTACAAGCGTTAGACGTCGGATGCCGGTAGTGCGGCCAGTTCTTCGGGCGTGTGCAGCAGGTCGAGGCGTTCGCCAACCACCGCAAAGCCGTGCAGCGCCCGTTCGAGATGTTCGTGCGTGTGCGACGCCATATAGCTGGTTCGCAGCAGGCTGTTGGCCGGCGGCACGCCCGGAGGAAGCACCGGGTTGGTATACACGCCCTCGTCAATCAGCGCATGCCAGGCCATCACCGTGCGGAAGTCATCGCCAATGATGACGGGGATGATCGGCGTATTGCTCCGGCCTGTGTTGAAGCCCATCCGCTTGAAACCGGCGCGCATGTACTCGGCGTTGCTCCACAGCCGTTCGACGATTTCCGGCTCGGTTTCCATGATATCGAGCGCCGCCAGCGCCGCCGCGGCCTGCCCGGCCGTCAGCGCCGCCGAGAACATCAGCGCGCGGGCGTGATGCTGAATATAGTGGATCACATCGGCGTCGCCAGCGATGAAGCCGCCAATCGAGGCGAAGCTCTTGCTGAACGTACCCATGATCAGGTCTACGTCATCGGTCAGGCCAAACTGGGCCGCCGTACCCCGGCCGCCACCCGTCACGCCGAGGCCGTGGGCGTCGTCCACCATGATGCGCGCGCCGTGCCGCTTGCAGATTTCGACGATTTCCGGCAGCGGGGCGATGTCACCGCCCATGCTGTATACACCATCCACCACCACCAGCTTGCCCGCGTCTTTCGGCAGTTTGGCCAGCACATCGTCGAGGCTGGACACATCGTTGTGCTTGAAGCGCTTCATATCACCACGTGCCATGAAGCAGCCATCCACGATGCTGGCGTGGTCATCCTTGTCAATGATGACGTAATCGCCCTTCTGCACCAGGGCCGAAATCGTGCCAACGTTGGTTTGGTAGCCCGTCGGGAAAACCAGCGCCGCTTCCTTGTTGACGAAGCGGGCCAGGCGGCGGTCCAGTTCGAGATGAAGCTCAAGCGTGCCGTTCAGGAAGCGCGAACCCGTCACGCTAGTGCCGTAGCGCTCGATGGCATCAATCGCCGCCTTGCGCACACGCGGGTCGGTCGTCAGCCCGAGGTAGTTGTTCGAGCCGATCATGACCACTTCCTTGCCTTCGAAGTGGGCAATTGCGCCTTCGGTATCGTTCAGGGCGCGAAAGTAGGGATAAATCCCCAGTTCAATGGCATCTTTGGCGTAGCGGTAGTTCTTGACCTTATCAAACAGCTCTGGCACGGCGATGATCCTCGTTCTGGCCGCTTCGCAATCG
>JAEURB010000280.1 GCA_016788435.1 Anaerolineae bacterium
AAAATGCCCGGCGTCGTATTGAGGACGTAATGCTAGACAGGACGGCCGGGCCGGATGGCTGGCACCGGTTCGAGGCCGTGCAGCGGCGGCGGGACAATGCGCCGCTTGTGGTGCTGGTGCAGGCGCGCCGGATAACCTATCGCGGTCAAACGGCTATCCTGAGCGTCAATCGGGATGTGACCGAGTTTCAGCGGGTGCAGCGCGCACTGGCCACCTACGAGGAGCGTTTCGCGCGCATCTTCGATTCGGGGCCGGTGGCCGCCGCTGTCTTCGACCCGGACGGGTTTGTACTCGACGCCAATGATGCCATGCTTGCCGTGCTCGAACGCGCGACCGGCGGGGTGACGGGACATCATCTCTCCGAATTTCGGATCATGGACGAAGGCGATGACCGCCCGGTGCAGATGTTACTCGCGCCACCCGTCCGAGGGTTGCCGATTCGCTTGCTGGGCGAACAGGGCGCGGAACGCCACGCGCTGGCCTCGGCCGAATGGATCGAATATGGCGGCCAGCGCAACCTGCTGATGCAGTTCGTGGACATCACCGGGCAGAAGCGCGTCGAGGCCGAGCTGCGCGCCAGCGAAAGCCGCTATCGCCTGATGCTGGCTGAGGTCGAACGGCAGTCACGGGAAACGGCGCTGCTCGACAAGGTGCGTACGATGATGACACGCGAGGAGAACCTGTCCTCGGTGGTGCGGGCCGTCGTACAGGGCATTCGCGATACCTTCGGCTACGATCTGGTCAGTCTGTACCTGCTGGAGGGCGACCAGCTTTACCTTCAGCACCAGGTCGGCTATGCGAATCCGTTCACGCGCCTTCCGCTGACCGATGGCATCATCGCGCGTACGGTGCGTAACGGTGAGCCGGAACTGCTGCCCGATGTTCAGAAAGATTCGGCCTATCTGGCCGCCATCCCCGGTATTCGCTCGGAGATCTGCGTCCCGCTGCTGCTGGGAGACACCGTCGCGGGTGCGCTGAACGTCGAAACGATTGACGAAACGCTCGGCATTGACGACCTCGACCTGTTCCTCGCGCTGGGCGCGCATATCAGCCTCGCCCTTCAGCGGGCGCGTTTGGTGACCGAACTGCAGTTGAGCAACGAGCGGTATCACGCGCTGCTGCGCAGCGTGCAGGAGGTCATTTTCCAGACGGACGTAGGCGGGAACTGGCGGTATTTGAACCCGGCCTGGGAACGGCTGTCTGGCTATCCCGTATCGGAAATGATCGGCCGGAACTGGTCTGAGTTTATTCATCCCGAAGATCGGTTGAGGGCGGGCCTGGTCTTCGCGCGGATGGTGCGGCGCCATGAAACGTACTTCCAGATGGTCGTTCGCTTTCTGACCGCTTCAGGCGAATTGCGCTGGTGCGAATTGTCGGGCCGTGTCAACTACAGTGACGACGGCGTGCACACCGGCGCGGCAGGTACGGCCAGCGATATCACCGAACGTCATATGGCGCAGCTTCGTGAGCGTGAACAGCGCCGCCTGGCCGATGCGCTGGTGGCCAACGCCGCGCGCGCCGCCAGCGCCATTTCGGCCGACGAGGTGATCCAGAGCGCATTGGAGCAGATTTACCAGGTCATCCCGCACTTCGATGCCCTGCGCGTGGCGCTGGTCGAGCCGGATATGGCGCAGATGGTGACCTTCACCGCGCCGGGCCGGCCGGGCCTGGGTGAGGGCCTGCGCATCTGGGAAGTCCCGCCCGCCCGCCTGCCGCTGGTGGGGCAGGAGGATATGACCCATGCGCGGGTAGTCCACGTAATCGAGCCACACGAGATGGAATTGCCGGGTCTGGCCTGGGTGCGTTCGGCGATTATTGCGCCGCTGCGCACGACCGAGTCACTGCTGGGCTACCTGTATCTCGACAGCCAACGGGCGGGCTGCTTCACTGAAGCGGAGGCGCAGTGGGTGCAGGGCTTTGCCGGCCAGATGGGAACCGCGCTCCACAATCTGCGCCTGCGCGCCGATATGGCCGGCTATGCTCAGGAACTGGAATCGCGGGTGGCCGAGCGCACCGTTCAGTATCGGCAGGCCAAGGAACAAGTCGAGGCTATCCTCAACACCAGCCCGGAAGCTATCGCGCTGGTCAGCACTGATGGGCTGATTTTGCAAGTCAACCAAACCTTTAGCGATACTTTCGGCGGGCTGAACGGTCTTTCGCTGCGGCCGATGCTCGAAGAGTTTGTGACGGCCGAGTCCATTCCAGTGCTGCGTGATGCGCTGGCGGCCAGCATGCACGGCGTGCCGCAAAGCCTGCGGTTGACGGCCGTGCGCGCCGGGGGCAGCACATTTCCAGCCGAGGCGGCCATCGCGCCATTAGTGGGCGGGGAATCCATCCACAGCGCGGTATGCAGCCTTCACGACATCACCGAGCACCAACTGCTGGAAGACAGCCTGCGGACGGCGCTTGACCAGGAGCGGCGGCTGGTGGATCTCAAGTCGCGTTTCGGCA